>CAZQRE010000112.1:1397-3459 GCA_964595695.1 uncultured Dehalococcoidales bacterium | reverse complement strand
TCTTCCCATTTCAAAAAACTGATAGATTGTGTTATAATTGACAAAAGGAGGCAAGGGCATCCCGCCTTTTGTCGTGGCTAAATGGGGTTCAGGTGGTCGGAGGTTCAAATCCTCTCACCCCGATTTCTATTTTGGTTAAAAAGTTGGTTAATGCTCAACCCTTTCAATCTGATAATGCAACCTGCCTGCTGGTGCTTCCACCTCCACTACCTCTCCCTGACCTCGACCGATAATAGCTCTACCTATGGGTGAAGCACTGGAAATTTTGCCTCTGGTCGGGTCTACCTCCCTGGGGTTGACTATCATATAGCGCAGCTCTTCACCAGAAACCAGGTCACGCAGGGCAACGCTATCACCAATACCCACCTTTAGTATTACCTTTTGCTTCTCATCGATTACGGTCGCTGACTTCAGAGCTTCTTCTAGCTCTCTAATCCGCCCCTCTAAATGCCCGTATTGCTCCCTGGCCGCATCTAGAGGTGCATTCTCACTGAAATCCTTATCGGCGGCGGCTCTACGCATTTCATCAATAGCTTGAGGACGCCTACGCTTAAGAGTAGCCAACTCAGCTCCCAGTTCAACATACCCCTGCTGAGTTAAAGAGATAGTCTGTGGTAAATCCTGCTTGACCAAAGACTGGAATTTGTTTTGCCTTTTCTTAGGTTTAAGGTGAGCGGCTAGATTACTCTTACTCCACCCTTCCCTCTTGGCATAAACCAGGAAGGCTCGTATTAACTCAAGTTTTTTGGTGTAGTTGGTATCCGATAATGATAACCGCTCAGCATAGTTAGCTACCTCGGGAGCAGTAAGTCCAGCCAGAGGTCGTTCCCAGCCATACCAGTGAACAAATCTATATACCTCCTGCTGGCTCATCTCCTCTTCTTCAGGTGATAAGTCGGCAAGAAAACGGCTGGCTGCCTCACCCAGGATTAGGTTCGGGCTAGTATTTTTCACCCTAGTAACCCCCATATGTATATATAATAGCTTGTCTCACCTATTGTAAACACTAACTACATACAGGTCAATCTACACCAGCCCGGAAAGGAAACTTCATCACCTGCATAGCCTTAGCTACCGCCTTGTGCGCCATCAACCTCAATATTGCCTCACCATGCCAGTCAAAAGATAGGTCCTTAGCTTCAAGCAAAGCTTCATCGATGCCATTGGATTTTATTATGTCAAATATCCGGTCAATCTGTCGGTCACTCAGGCGCTCATAAAATTTTCGAGCCCAGTAGCCTATCTTCAACTCCCAGCCTAGCTTCCGCTTCCACTCTCGCTCATAGCTAGCCAGCCCCTTAGCCGACAGGTCATCGCTCTCCAGTGCTCGATGTAAGTTGTTAGCTGCTATGTCAGCACACAGCAAACCATAATAGATGCCACCACCGGTGGTTGGCTTCACCTGCCCTGCCGCTGCCCCCACCACTACCAGCCGTTCACTATGGGTTCTAGCTAGCGGTTTTAGCGAAATCCCACCGTAGCTCAGCTCAGCCTCAGCCGAAACTATTTTCCCCTGAGCCAGCAGAGATACCATTAACTTTTTTAGATAAAGCCCTGGACTCTGGCGTGACAGTAGCCCCACCCGAGCTGTCTGCGGTGAGGTTGGCACCAGCCAGGCAAAGAAACCAGGGGCTATCTCCTGACCAAAGTAGACCTCTATCTCACCCACCCCAATCGTTTCTACCTCGGCTTGGGCTCCGATAACAAAATCACTAACCTTACCCAAACCCAGCTTCTGAGCCAGTCCTGAGCCAAAGCCAGTGGCAATAATTACCACCCTTGCCTCAAAGTTTAACCTTTCTTCTTGATGAGTTGCCTCAACTCTAACCTTATCATCTCCGACCTCTATATTGCCAACCAGGCTATCTAACACATATTCCGCCCCTGCCTCCTGAGCCCGGCTGCCCATAGCCACATTAAAAGCCGCTCGGTCTATAATATAGGCCTGGGTTTCCTCTCGCCACAGCCTGAGCCACCTTCCCGAAGGCGAAAATAACCTGGCACTATTTGCCTGTCTTAAAATAACACTGTCATCAATGGTGAAAGAGCTAACATATTCCCG
>CAZQRE010000112.1:0-1297 GCA_964595695.1 uncultured Dehalococcoidales bacterium | reverse complement strand
TCCAGTATGCTTAGCGCATCCTGGTTAGGATGGGCGACTTTTACCTTGTCAATCGGGGTCATTATCTCTTTCACCTGAGTCACATCCCAATTTTGCCGAGAAACAGCTTTGATATTGTCTAATGTCAAAATCCCCTTTACCCCATCTTCATCGGTTACCAAGAAAAAGTAGCACCCGCTGGTAAAGACATACTCCTGAACCAGCCGATTGATGGTAACATTTGGCGGAATTACCGGGCAGTCAGAGGTCATTACCTGTGAAGCGCTAACCTCACGGAGGGCTTCATGCCATTGAGCCTGATGATAACTGGATGAGGCAGTATTTCTCAGGAACCAGCCGATAAAGATTAACCAAAGACCAAAAAACCACCCACCACGTAGAAGGAACATTATTGAAATGCCACCCAGAATAAACAGGTAGCCTACGCCCTGCCCTACTTGTGTGGCAATCCGGGTAGAGAGCTTATAGTTGCCAGTAACTCGCCACAGGATGGAACGGAATACACGCCCGCCATCTAATGGAAAGCCTGGAATCAGATTGAATACAGCCAGTATCACATTTACCTGAGCTAGCCAAGAAGTCATAGCCCCCATGGGTTCACTTATACCCTGACTTAACAGCCAGAGGAGTCCAAACAAGCCGCCCAGCACCAGGCTACAAGCCGGACCGGCAGCTGCCATTTTGAGCTCAGCGTTCGCCCTCGTTGCCTCCCTAGTTATTTGGGCGATACCGCCAAAGATAAAAAGGGTAATGCTTTTTACCGGGATGCCATTAGTCCTGGCAACAAGGCTGTGAGCCAACTCATGGGCTACTACTGAGGCAAAGAATAGCAAACTGGAGGCTATGCCTATAACCCAGTAAGCTAACGGAGTCAAGTCAAGATTGAGACTTGGGAAGTAGTACCATGATAGCGACACACTTATCAGAACAAATACTATGAACCAGGTGTAGTGCAGTCTGAACTGTATGCCAAAGACCTTGCCCAAATTAAATGCGCTACCCATTTTCACTAAGATACTTCTAGCTGCTGTAGAACCTCTATGGCGACTGCAGCCGCCCGCTTTCCTGAGAGGAGCATGCCACCGAAGATGGGGCCCATCCTGGGGGTGCCGCAAACAGCATTAGCCGCCATGCCAGCCACAATCAAGCCGGGATAGACTTCTCTGGTGTTTTCAATTATCTTCCTCTCTGCCACTTCAGCCCACATTGACCTCTCCCCCATTATTCCGCCTCCCTCTGTCCTTAGCCTGCCACCAAGTTTATTCACCACTATGTGGCAGATTTCACTGGCATGGCC
>CAZQRE010000111.1:0-3522 GCA_964595695.1 uncultured Dehalococcoidales bacterium | reverse complement strand
GCATAACATTATATCCAATGCCTCCTGCACCACCAACTGCATTGCGCCTGTGGTCAAGGTATTACATCAAAGCTTCGGAATAAGTAAGGGGTTAATGACCACTATTCATGCCTATACCAATGACCAGAGACTCCTGGACATGTTTCACCGTGACCTGCGCCGGGCTCGAGCCGCAGCCCTGAACATTGTCCCTACCACTACTGGCGCTGCCAGAGCCGTAACCCAGGTTATCCCTGAACTCAAAGGCAGACTCCATGGATTAGCCTTCAGGATTCCAGTAGCCACTGTCTCCATTGTTGACTTTGTCGCTGACTTAGACAAAGAGGTTACTGTGGAACAGGTTAACCAGGCTTTCCAGGCGGCGGCTGACGGACCTTTAGCCGGCATATTAGAGTATTGCCAAGAGGAGCTGGTCAGCATGGATTTTAAGGGTAATCCTGCCAGCTCTATAGTTGACGCACCCAGTACTATGGTCATCGGCGGCAATATGGTCAAGGTGCTTGCCTGGTATGATAATGAATGGGGCTATAGCTGCCGCTTAGCCGACCTGGCTACTTATGTTGCTGATAAAGGGTTATAGTCTGCCACAGGCAGTCTTGTTACTGGTAGGGTTGACATTGTCACATGGTATGTATAGAATAGTTAAGGTAATTCAATAACTGAGGTGAGAAATGAAACTCGTGGTTATAGGTTTTGGACAATGTGGCTGCAGGATTGCTGATGAGTTTGCCCGACTAAATAGACGGGCGCGCAGTCACCGTGGGATTGAGATAACTCCTGGCGTCTTTGCCGTAAACACCGATGCTGCTGATTTAAGCGGGTTAACCTCTATACAGTCTGACTATCAGCATAGAATCCTCATCGGAGGTCGAAAGACTGGCGGTCACGGCGTAGGCAAGATAAATGAACTGGGTGCCGAGATAGCCAGAGAGGATAGTGATAAGGTCATAGATGCCCTAAGAACCGCCCGACGATTCTTTGAGAGCGATGCCTTCTTACTGGTTGCCGGAGCTGCCGGCGGCACCGGCTCCGGGGCAATATCAATACTGACCCAAAACATAAAAGAGCGTTACATGGATAAACCGGTATATAACCTTGTCGTCCTCCCCTTTGAGCATGAAGAGAACACTGAGGAAAGAACCATTTATAATTCAGCCACCTGCCTTAAATCTGTCAACTCAGTGGCAGATGCCATAATTCTTGTTGACAATCAAAGGTATATTAGGAAGGATTTCTCATTGAGAAACAACCTAGCTAAAATTAATGCCATGATAGTCGAACCATTCTATAATCTACTCTGTGCCGGTGAAGAGAAAAAACCGAAATACATCGGGGCAAAAATACTTGACGCTGGGGATATAATACAGACTCTGGTTGGGTGGACAGTAATAGGCTATGGCAAATCGCCACTACCACTGTTTAGATTTCCCTTTTTGGTATCGCATAATTTCAGGAAGAAGAGCACCGAGACCCACAAGGGGATTCACGCCATGGACGAGGCAATAAGTGAGCTATCACTCAGGTGCAACCCTATGGATTCAGGCCGAGCACTATATCTCCTCTCAGCTCCGGCCAAGGAAATAAATATGGACCTCGTCAAGGAACTTGGAGACTATATGAAAGACATAGCCTCAGAGGCAACCCTAAGGAATGGCGATTACCCCAGAGAAAAAGGCGCGCTGGATGTCACTGTAATCCTGTCTGAACTTAAGGATGTAGAAAAAGTCAGGAAATACTATGCTAAATCAGTAACCCTCATCGACGAGGTCAAAAAGAGGCGTGAAGAGGCTAGGGGCAAACTCAGAGGAATAGATGACGCATCAAAGGATATACCCTCATTATTATAATTAGCCAATCTAAGCCTATTTTCCAGCTTTACTACTCAAGGTAACTCACCTATTATACCCTTATCTAGGTAAAGCTGGTATTTATTTAGTAACTCTCATCCTCCAGTATTCAAAAACCCCACCCCTATTTGCTCAAGAACGAGGTGTTTATCAAGGGAAGATTGAAGGGGCTTCGCCCCTTTAAAAATAATCCTCCCCCCCTTCCTTTAAAGGAGTAAATATGACGGAGAGTCAAAGAGAGGCGAAGCCTCTCTTGTATAACTACTCCCCCTTCCCCTTGATAAGGGGAAGGGGATAAAGGGGATAGGGTCTCCAAATGAAAACCTAAAGGGGGTGAGGTTAATAAAACAATCTCAAAAACCCCTTTGGCAACCAGATAATTATAGGGTATAATAGAAGCGAAAGAAGATGACATCCCAAGTCTTTTATCGTAAATGGCGACCCCAAACCTTGGCTGAGGTAGTCGGTCAGGAACAAGTAACCCAGACATTACGCAATGCCTTGAGTAGCGACCGTGTATCTCATGCCTACCTTTTTTGCGGCCCGCGAGGAACAGGAAAGACCAGCACCGGACGCATTTTGGCTAAGGCGGTGAATTGTCTTACCAATGGCAAGGGTGAGCCGTGCAATACCTGTCCTATGTGCCAGGCGATAACCGAGGGTAGAGCCCTAGATGTCATTGAGATTGATGCCGCCAGCAATCGTGGCATTGATGAAATCCGAGACCTGCGGGAGAGGGTAAACTACGCTCCAAACCAAGCCCGTTACAAGGTCTATATTATAGATGAAGTTCATATGCTCACCAAAGAAGCCTCTAATGCTCTGCTCAAGACGCTTGAGGAACCACCGCCATATGTTATCTTCGTCCTGGCTACCACCGAAGCCCATAAAATCCTGCCTACCATCCTGTCACGATGCCAGCGCTTTGATTTCCGCCGTCTCTCCCTGGCAGATGTAGTTTCAAAACTAACCCGTATTTGTAGTGCTGAAGGTATTCACATAGAGGCTGAGGCACTGCGGCTTGTGGCTAAGGCAGCCACCGGTAGCCTGCGAGATGCCGAAAACCTTCTGGAGCAGCTAACCGCCTACTATGGCTCTGAGGTTGAGCTTCATCAAGTTCAGACTATCCTCGGCATCACCGGCGACTGGCGAGTTAGAGAGCTGGTAAAGCATATCGTAAATAATAATGTTTCCGCCGGCATAACAACCATAAACAGTGTCAATAGCGATGGCCTGGATTTAAAGCAATTCAATCGGGAACTGGTAGAATACCTCAGAGGACTGCTTCTGGTAAAGACCGGCTCCGCTGAAGCTGTAGACCTCACTGCCGACGACATAGCTGAGCTAAAGGAGTTAGCCGATAAAACTTCACTACCCCAGATATTGAAGGCAGTCAAGCTCTTTGGTCAGCTTGAGCTTGGTTTTGATAACTACTCTACCTTACCCCTGGAGCTAGCCCTGATTGACTGTGCCCTAACATCAGGGGAGAAAAGTGAGAACTCTATCAGTCAAACCGCGGATGAATTTCGTGAGCCTCCGAAAGCAGTTACCCCACCTGCCACTCCGTCTCCTTCTCAACCACCGGTAACTGAACCCGAGCCAGCCAGTGTATGCCAACCACCCCCAGTAGAAAGTGTACCTGCCACTCCCCCGGAACTCGCCAGTGAGACTGAAC
>CAZQRE010000110.1:1572-3545 GCA_964595695.1 uncultured Dehalococcoidales bacterium | reverse complement strand
TTAAGTGCAAGGAATCGGGTGAAGCCAAAACCATCCTGATAGCTCACAGTGGTCATGGGCACTTCGACCTGGCTGCCTATGATGAGTACCTCTCAGGTAGGCTGCAGGATTATGAGTTCCCTGAGGAAAAGATGAAGGAAGCCCTGGCTCATCTGCCCGAGGTACCCGGGGGATAAATAATGAGGTCATTTATCAACCTCACCCCCTTAATCCCCCTCTCCTTACCAAGGAGAGGGGGAATTGATTATGTAAGAGAGGCTTCGCCTCTCTTTGACTCTCTCTGCTCCGGAGTAATCAGGGGAGTTTTAGAGGGGCTACGCCCCTCTAAGGAAATTATCTTCCCCTTCCCCTTAATAAGGGGAAGGGGGAAAAGGGGATAGGGTTGATGAGCATGTTTATCTTTGCCCTGATTTCACCCGTGTGCTAGAATGAAAATCAACAATGAAAAGAGCCAACATAAAATACCTATTAACTTGTCTTATCATTCTTATATCCCTTTTTCTATGGACTGGCTGCCTCCCGCCCACCATAGATACCTCGCCATTACCCAGTATTGCCGATGTAGTAGCTAAGATTAAGCCTTCGGTAGTAGCTATTAATACCGAGTTGGTAACCTATGATATTTTCAACCGACCATTCACTCAAGAGGGTGCTGGCTCGGGGTGGATTATAGATGAAGACGGGCTTATCGTAACTAACAACCATGTCGTGGAAGGAGCTACAACTATCACTGTAACCCTGGCTGACGGCACAACCCTACCAGTAGATACGAGCCGAGTATTCACTGACCCTCTAACCGATTTGGCTGTGCTTGAGATTAACGCTACAAACCTATCCCCAGCTGATATAGGCGACCCTTCCGATGAGGTGAGGGTTGGCGACTTGGTAGTGGCTATCGGTAATCCACTGGGGCTGGGGATAAGCGCCAAAGAAGGGATAATTAGCCGCCTCGGGGTCTCTATTACGGTATCAGGGCAAACGCTATATGACCTTATCGAAACTAGCGCTGCTATCAATCCGGGTAATAGTGGGGGTCCGTTAGTCAATATGAAAGGCGAGGTAATCGGGATTACCAGTGCCAAGATTGCTATGGTTGGTGTAGAAGGTATGGGCTATGCCTTAAGCATTAATAATGCATTACCGATTATTGAAGACCTGGTCACAATTGGGTATGTGATTCGCCCCTGGCTGGGAGTAGTGCTTCATCCCAGATATGATAAAGGAGCACTTATTACTTATGTAGCCCCTGACAGCCCCGCCGATAAAGCCGGATTAGAACCAGACGATGTTATTATCAGTTTTAATGGTCAAGAAATATCCACCGCCCAGGGACTAATACAGGCTATACACTCTTGCCAGGTTGGACAAAGGGTAGAGATAACCTTCCTGCGGGATGAGGCTGAGAATATTACTCACGCTACACTTACCGAAAGCCCACCACCCTAACCTAACCCAACCTTTTCACTCCCAGTAATATGTCATAGCCACTCAAGCTGTGATTCTCACTAAAGACGCCCTCTTCAGGAACCCCCTCAATAAGCTGACGAGATAGTGTTTCTTGCTTAATGTAGTCAGCAAAATCGGTTATTACCTTTCTGATATAAGCCTCACCATGATAATAGGTAGTAATATAGTCAGCAATATTAAACCCGGCCGAGCGGCGCATTATCTGTAATCTATGCACTATCTCCCGCGCCATCCCCTCAGCCCTAAGCTCAGAAGAAATCCCAGTAGGCACTGCCACTCCATCGTCTCCCTCTGAGCTAACCACATAATCTGGCTTACCAAGCTCAGCTACACTATCAACAAATTCCAGTCCTTTTACATTAAGCTCATCCAATACCTGAGCCATCAAACGCTCCACCCCTGCCCTATCCTGGCTAGAGCCAACTTTGACCATGACCTTAGCCAGTGGCTGGCGCACCTTGATACCAGCCTGGCTCCGGGCAGCCCGACCCAGACTTGATATTTTC
>CAZQRE010000110.1:0-1562 GCA_964595695.1 uncultured Dehalococcoidales bacterium | reverse complement strand
TTTCATCACTAGTTGAGTATCAGCAGCTAACTGCTTATCAACTTTGCTCTCATCAGCCACCGGAAAATCTGCCAGGTGCACACTGTCCGGAGCCTCAGGAAATGGTGAGCAAACTAAATTCTGATACATCTCCTCAGCCAGGAAGGGGGTAAACGGAGCCAGTAGCTTTGATAGCGTAACCAGACATTCATAAAGCGCACTATACGCTGACAGCTTATCAGTATCACTCTCACCCTTCCAGAAGCGCCGACGGCTCCGGCGCACATACCAGTTAGATAGCTCACCGACAAAGCCCTCTATCTTCCTCCCTGCCTCAGTCGGGTTGTAACCATCCAGCGCCGCATCAACATCAGCTATGAGCTGATTAAGCTCAGAGATAATCCACCTGTCAAGCTCCGATTCATAGGACAATGCCCTCTCAGAATCAGGGGTAAAGTGGTCTATATTAGCATAGGTAACAAAAAAGGAGTAGACATTCCACAGCGTCAATAAAAAGCGGCGAGTTATCTCAGTTACCATCTTGTCATCGAAACGGTACACATTGCCTGCCGGCACGGCAGTAAAGAAGTACCAGCGCAGGGCATCAGCACCATATTTGTTAATCACCACCGATGGCTCAACCACATTCCCTTTAGTCTTGCTCATCTTCTCCCCTCTGGCATCAAGGACATGCCCCAGACAGATAACATTCTTAAAGCAGGGACGATTAAATAGCAAGGTAGATATGGCATGCAAACTGTAGAACCAGCCACGAGTCTGGTCAACTGCCTCACAAATATAATCAGCGGGAAATCGCCCATCCTCAAGCAAGGTATCATTCTCAAATGGATAGTGCCACTGAGCTAATGGCATAGCTCCTGAATCAAACCAGCAGTCAATTACCTCTGACACCCGCCTCATCTTTGCCCCGCACTCAGGGCAATCAAAGGTTAGCTCATCAACAAAGGGGCGATGCAAATCTAAGGGCTCTTTAAGTCCACTAAACCCGGCCTTCTCTTTCAAATCCTTCACACTGCCAGCGCACTCATGCTGGCCGCATGATTCACAACGCCATATATTAAGCGGAGTTCCCCAGTATCTTTCCCGAGAAAACGCCCAATCTACATTATTCTCCAGCCAATCGCCAAAACGACCGTACTTGATATGCTCTGGATACCAGTTTATCTCACTATTCCCGGAGATAAGGCTTTCTTTTACAGCGGTGGTGCGGATATACCAGGTCTGCTTGGCATAGTAAAGAAGAGGCGCCTCACAGCGCCAGCAGAAGGGATAGGTATGGCGAATAGTCTCACTGCGGTAGAGCAGTCCCTTTTTCTTCAGTTCCTCAAGCACCAGAGGGTCAGCTTCTTTAACGAACTTACCCGCAAAAGGATAAGTTCCGATGACTTTACCCTGCAAATCTACAGTGTGGACAAAATCTAGCAAATGCTCTTTACCCGCTTCATAGTCAACTTCGCCATATGCCGGCGCCATATGGACTATACCGGTGCCATCCTCCATAGAGACAAAATCGGTGGCAATCACCGGGTAATTCAAAATTCCGCCCTTCTTCCATATAATAT
>CAZQRE010000109.1:0-3558 GCA_964595695.1 uncultured Dehalococcoidales bacterium | reverse complement strand
TGATAAACATAAACTAGAGAGAATATCTATTAACCCTATCCCCTTTATCCCCTTCCCCTTAATAAGGGGAAGGGGAAGTATTTTTATAAAAGAGGGGCGTTAGCCCCTCTTAAATACCCCATTAAGTCAAACTCTATTAAGGGAAATTACTTTATCGGGGGACGCTTCTCTTAAATACCCATGAGGTCAAGCTTTCCGTCAATATAGGGTTTAAGGGGCGAAGCCCCTTCTAAAAATTAATCCCCCTCCCTTAGTAAGGGAGGGGGTAAGGGGGTAGGTTGCCTAATAAAAACCTAAAGGGGGTGAGGTAGATAATCAATCTCCAATTGAAGCCCACATAGTAAAGAGATATACTATTTGCAGGAGTTTTTTAATAGGACTAACCATGCCACACTTTGAAATAGTTTCCGATTTTGGGATGACCGGCGACCAGCCTCAGGCGGTGGATGAGCTGGTGGAGGGGTTAGCTAAAGGCTTTAAGCACCAGACACTGCTTGGGGTTACTGGCAGCGGTAAGACATTCACTATGGCTAATGTTGTTGCCAGGGTAAACAAGCCTACCCTGGTTATCAGCCATAACAAGACGCTGGCTGCCCAACTTTGCAGCGAGTTTAAAGATTTCTTCCCCAACAACGCTGTAGAATACTTTGTCAGCTACTACGATTACTACCAGCCTGAAGCCTATATCCCCCGCACTGATACCTATATTGAGAAGGAAACGGATATAAATGAAGAGATAGATAAGCTGCGCCATGCTGCCACCCATGCCCTTTCTGAGCGCCGTGATGTGCTTATTGTCGCCTCGGTATCATGTATCTACGGGCTGGGCTCACCTGAGGAATACCATAGCTTTGTCTGCAGCCTTGAGCGAGGTAATAATTACGACCGGAACAAGCTCCTTCGCCAGTTGGTAGATATGCAGTATGAGCGTAATGATATTGACTTCACCCGGGGCAAGTTCCGTATTCGCGGCGACACCCTGGAGATTCAGCCGGCTTATGAGGAGCTAGCCCTGCGGGTTGAGTTCTTCGGCGATGATATTGAGCGCATCGTCAAGATAGACCCATTAACCGGCGAGCTATTAGCTGAACTGGACAAGGTGGACATCTATCCTGCCAAACACTTTGTTACCTCACACGACAAGCTGATGCTGGCGATTGAAAGCATACAAAAAGAGCTGGAAGAGAGGCTGAGCGAGCTGAGACAGCAGGGGAAGCTGCTAGAGGCAGCCAGGCTGGAGGCACGCACCAACTACGACATAGAGATGCTCAGGGAAACAGGTTACTGCACCGGCGTAGAAAACTACTCCCGCCACCTCTCACAGCGACCGGCGGGGAGTCCACCATGGACGCTGATAAACTACTTCCCCGAAGATTTCTTACTATTTATTGATGAATCACATATGACCCTCCCCCAGATTCGTGGTATGTATCATGGCGACCGCTCCCGTAAGGAAACGCTGGTAGAATATGGCTTCCGTCTGCCCTCAGCTCTTGACAATCGCCCGCTTAATTTCCCTGAGTTTGAGCAGCGCATCAATCAGGTTATCTACACCTCAGCTACACCGGCAGATTATGAGTATGCGCACAGCCGGCAGGTAGTGGAGCAATTAGTCCGACCAACCGGTCTCCTTGAGCCAGTGGTCGAGGTTAAGCCAACTAAGGGACAAATTGATGACCTGCTTGACCAGATTAAGACCCGGGTTGATAAAGGGGAGCGTTGCCTGGTAACTACCCTGACCAAGAGGATGGCAGAAGAGCTGGCTGACTATCTAATAGAGATGGAGATAAAGACCCATTACCTTCACTCTGAGATTGATACCCTGGAGAGAGTGGAGATATTGCGTGACCTTCGGCTTGGTGTTTACGATGTAGTAGTAGGTATAAACCTGCTTCGGGAGGGGCTTGACCTGCCCGAGGTCAGCCTGGTGGCTATTCTGGATGCGGATAAGGAGGGCTTTTTGAGGTCGGAGGGAGCCTTAATTCAGACTATGGGGCGTGCCTCCCGCCACATAGACGGGCGTGCCATTATGTATGCCGACACTACTACCAATTCTATGGCTAATGCCATAAGAGAAACACAACGCCGCCGCCAGATTCAGGAAGCCTATAATAAAGAACATAACATTACTCCCCAGGGGATAAGGAAGGCGATTAGAGACATCACGGAACGGGTGCGGGCGGTAGCTGAGACTCGGGTTCCCTATGTTGCCGTCCCTATGGCTAAAGAGGATATAACTCGCCTGATTAAAGAGCTGGAGTCGCAGATGAAGACAGCAGCCAGAAACCTGGAGTTTGAGAGGGCAGCACTACTGCGTGACCGCATTATTGAGCTGAGGAAGGATTGGGATTAGTCAATTGACATCCGCCACCTGACAAACTATCCTTTAGCCATGCCACTGCTAATTGTAACCACTGAGAAGTCTGGCTTAGATAAGTATAGCCGGGAGATAGCCAAGAGACTGGATGTTAAGACGGTTGAGACTGGGAGATACCTGTCTCTAATAGAGGCTTATCAGCTATCAAGGTTGCTTGGAAGTCAAGATGATATTATCCACCTGCCAAATCAAAATTTTGCCCGGTATGCCCTTTTTATTAAAAATCTATATATAGTAACCGTGCACGACCTGGTAAGGCTTTGTTTTGGCTTTACCAGGGAGCCGATTAGCGAGAGGATATTGTTAAAACTTGACATCTGGGGTATTAAGCGGGCAAGCCATATAATAGCCATATCTCAAACTACCAGAAATGACCTGATTTCATACCTGAAGATACCAGATGACAGGATTAGCGTAATCTACAACGGAGTAGACCATAGCATTTTCAAACCATATAAGGTAAAGCTTCTTGATAAACCATATATACTATATATTGGCTCTGAAAGACCAAGGAAGAACCTGGGCAGATTGTTTGAAGCCTTTGCCAGATTAAAGGAAGAATTTCCTGAGTTAAAATTAGTCAAGGTAGGAATTCCGGGAAGGTCTCAAGAATACCGAAGAGATACAATGAGGAAGTTGGACAGCTTGAGAATAACCCGAGGTGTTATTTTTATTGACCATATCCCTGAACTAGATTTAGCCTATTATTACTCCTCTGCCGCCCTACTGGCTTATCCCTCCTTCTATGAGGGCTTTGGCTTCCCGCCGCTGGAGGCTATGGCTTGTGGCTGCCCGGTGGTAACCTCTAATACCTCTTCTTTACCGGAGGTGGTGGGTGAGGCAGGCATTATGGTTAATCCCCTTGATACCGATAGCCTGTTTGAGGCGATGCAGCAAGTCTTAACTGATAGTGAGTTAAGGGATAATATGGTAAGAAAGGGATTGGAGCAGGCAAAGAAGTTCTCCTGGGAAAAAGCCGCCAGGGAGACACAGGAAGTTTATGAGAGAGTAGCCAGCGGGTGAGAGCCGGTTTGATGAGCGATAAACTACCAGATAATAATGTAGAGACCAGACAGGAGCGCCGCGATAAACGCTTAAAGAAGAAACAGGAGCGGATGCCCCAGCATGGGCGAAGCCTTGCCCGAATATATATGGATGCTATTATTAAGCGATTGAGGGGG
>CAZQRE010000108.1:0-3576 GCA_964595695.1 uncultured Dehalococcoidales bacterium | reverse complement strand
CGCATGGCACAGGATTTCTCGATGCGATATATGCTTGTTGATGGGCAGGGTAATTTTGGTAGCGTCGATAATGACCCCCCGGCCGCAATGCGTTATACCGAGGCACGCCTGACTAGGATTGCTGAAGAAATGCTGGTTGACATTGATAAGGATACCGTCAACTTTATGCCGAACTTCGATGATAGCCTCAAGGAGCCTGTGGTTTTGCCTACACGATTACCTAATTTGCTGGTTAATGGCAGCTCTGGAATTGCCGTCGGTATGGCTACCAACATTCCCCCGCATAATCTCGGTGAGGTATGCGATGCTATTTCTTACCTCATTGATAATCCCGAAGCCATGGTTGATGAGCTTACTCAGTTTATTAAAGGCCCTGATTTCCCTACTGCTGGCATCATCCTGGGGCAAGAGGGGATTAAGAATGCCTATGCTACCGGGCACGGCAGGATAGTAGTTCGAGCTAGAGCCCATGTGGGGGATGCTTCGGAGGCTGGGCGTCGTCAAATAGTGGTTACTGAGCTTCCTTATCAGACAAATAAGGCTGCCTTGGTGGAGAAGATAGCTGGGCTGGTCAAGGATAAGAAAATCGGGGGTATCAGTGAGCTACGTGATGAGTCAGACCGCCAGGGTATGCGTATTGTCATTGAGCTAAGGAGAGAGGCTCAACCAGAGCAGGTCTTGAATAACCTGTATAAGTATACATCGATGCAGTCAGCTTTCTTCGTCAATATGGTGGCTCTGGTTGATGGGCAGCCCCGGGTAATTAGCCTTAAAGAGGCGCTTCAGTATTATATAAATTTCCGCCACGAGGTTATCACCCGGCGCTCTCGGTTTGAGCTGAAGGTGGCTAAGACGCGGGCTCATATCCTGGAGGGGCTTAAAATCGCTTTAGACCATATAGATAGGGTGATTACTACTATACGGAAATCTGAAACTGCTGAGACGGCTCGCCATAACCTTATGGCTGGCTTTGATTTATCTCAGGCGCAGGCGCAGGCCATTCTTGATATGCAGTTACGCCGGCTGGCTAATCTAGAGCGGCGCAAGATACTTGATGAGTATGCTGAGGTGGTAAGAACCATTGCTTATTTGGTAGACCTTCTGGCTAACCCCAGGAGAATACTTCTCCTGATAAAGGAAGAAGTGGATGAATTGAAGTCTAAAAATAGCGACCCACGGCGAACTGAGATAAGTGAGCAGGGGGTGATGGAATTTCGTGAGGAGGACCTTGTCCCCCATCAAAGAGTGGTGGTAACCCTCAGTGAACGGGGATTTATCAAGAGGGTACCATCTCGTAGTTACAAGCCACAACATCGTGGTGGCAGGGGTATTATTGGCATGGTAACCAGGGAGGCAGATGCAGTAAGACTCCTGGCGGTGGCTGATACCCATGATAACCTGCTGTTTTTCACCAACCGAGGCAAGGTCTTTCGCCTTAAGTGCTATGAGCTCTCATCTGAGAGCTCCCGCACCGCTAAAGGGATGGCTGTGGTCAACCTTTTCCCTATCACCGAGGGTGAGAGGGTCACGGCTATGGTAGTGGTGGCTGATTTTAGTCCAGATGCCTACTTATTGGTGGCTACTTGCCGGGGGGAGATAAAAAAGACAGCTCTGGATAGGTTTGCTTCAGTGCGCAGTAGCGGACTCATCGCCATTGATTTAGAGGAGGGTGATGAATTGGTGGCGGCAAGTTTAGCTACTGACCAGGATGATGTTATATTAATAACTCAAAAAGGGCAGTCAATCAGGTTTGCCGTATCTAGTTTAAGGGCTACCTCCAGAACCAGTGGCGGGGTGTGTGGCATCCGCCTGATACCTGGTGACCAGGTGGTCGGTATGGATATTGCCTACCCAGATAAGTTCCTTTTAGTCGTTACCACAGGAGGTTTTGGTAAACTCACCCCAGTTGGTGATTATCCACGTCAACACCGGGCTGGCAGCGGGGTCACGACTTTTAAGCTAATTGAAAAAGCGGGTGATATTGCTGGTGCCATGCTGGTTTCCCTATCTCAACAGGCAATGATTATATCTGCAGAAGGAATTGTTATCCGCACTCCGGTGAAGGAGCAAGACCCCAGACAGGGCATTACTATTCAGGGCAGGAGCACGCAGGGGGTGAGGCTGATGAAGCTTGGTCATAGTGATAAGGTGGTGGCTATCGCGTGCTTTGACTGAGCTGTTGATATTTTTGCTGGCAATCTGGTTGCCAGTGCTGGAGTCCGCAGGCATTACAAGCGTTATAGCGGCAGTCAGGGGTTTCTTCGCCAGCTAGAGCTCGCTGATATTCCTGCTTCAGGAAAGCCGTGGTTAGTCCGACATCAATATGAGCCCAGGGCAGGAGCTCATCCAGGGGACGCTCCCGCTGGGCATAGAAGCCGGGGTTAAGCCCGGTCTCATTAAAGGCACCAAGCCAATTTTCATAATTAAAGTGCTCGTTCCAGGCATCAAAGGTTGAGCCCAGTTGCCAGGCACGATAGATAACCTTACCTAATCGTCTATCTCCTCGGGACAATGCTGCCTCAAGCAGGCTGATTTTAGGGTCTTGCCAGGATAGCCTGGTCCCTTTTCGGCGCAATCCCTGCTTAAGGAGTTCGTGCTTGGAATCTAGCTGCTGTTCGCCTTCCTGGGCAACCCACTGAAAAGGGGTATGTGGCTTGGGGACAAAGGTTGATAGGCTGACTCTTATCTGGGGCTTCTTTCCTGTAACCTTCCTGCCCAGTGAGTGGACTTTATCTACTAGCTGGATAATGTCCTCAATATCATCAATAGTTTCTGTGGGTAAGCCGAGCATAAAGTATAGCTTAAGGCTTGTCCAGCCTCGGTTAAAGGCAGCGGCCGCCGTTTTCAAGAGTTCATCCTCAGAGGTGGTCTTATTGATGATTCGCCGTAGTCTTTCGTTTCCAGCCTCTGCGGCGAAGGTGAGCCCTGTCTTCCTGTGGGATGGCAGAGAATCCACCAATTTTACTGAAAAGCCATCAATGCGGAGGCTGGGTAGTGACAGGGTAAGATTTTGGTAACGGTGGGATAGGCTAGTCACCAACTGGTCAATGCCGGGGTAGTCACTGGTGCTCAGTGAGACCAGAGAGACCTTGTCATAGCCGCAGTTGGTAATAAGCTCACCTACTGCCTGTAGCACCTCTTGTTGTGGGCGCTCGCGTACCGGGCGATATATAACCCCTGCCTGGCAAAAGCGGCAACCACGGCTACAACCCCGCTGAATCTCTATTGCCCCCCGGTCATGGACTACCTCAATGTAAGGAACTACCGGTTTAGTGACTGGGGGAGGTAGCTTGGTTACTACCCGCCGCTGAATTGTGGGTCTAGCCTGGGGCACGGTAGGGGTAATGCTTTTAAGTAAGCCATCAGCCTGGTATTCCACTTGATATAGATTAGGCACATAGATGCCAGGGATAGCAGCTACTTGGCGAAACAGGTCTTTTTTGGTTGCCCTGTGCCCTTTCCAATTTCGGAAGCAATCAAGTAGCTCAAGCAATACCTCTTCACCATCCCCAATTATAAAGAAGTCAATAAAGTCAGCCATAGGCTCTGGGTTGAGAGCACAGCTACCACCGGCTA
>CAZQRE010000107.1:0-3583 GCA_964595695.1 uncultured Dehalococcoidales bacterium | reverse complement strand
GAAGAATATTGAGCTGGTATCCCAGCTTGTTCAGGGCGCCTTCCCCAATTATGCTCAGCTTATTCCCCAGAGCTACAATACCCGGGCTGTAGTTAGTGTTGCCGATTTCGAGAGGGCGACCAAGACAGCCTCTATCTTTGCCCGTGATGGCAGCGGCATTGTCCGTTTGGTGATAGCACCGGGTAGTGAGCTAACCCCGGGCAAGATGACAATTTCAGCCCGTTCTGAAGAGATAGGCGACGATGTTGGTGAGATTGATGCCATTGTTGACGGTGAGGAGGCGAAGATTGCCTTTAACGGCAAATATCTAACTGATGTCCTTGGTATGCTTCGTGAGTCACAGGTAGCCGTGGAGACCACTAATCCATCAAGCCCGGGCGTTATCCGCCCGGTAGGGGTGGATAACTATATCCATGTCGTCATGCCGATGTTTGTTCAATGGTGACCTCTTGCTATAAATTGACCTGCAAATAGAAAAGGGCTATAATTTATAGGGTAGGTTAGTTAGGGTGAATTCAACCTAGAAAAATCAAAGATTTTTCTGACAGCTAGTTGAGAGGCAGGCAAACTTGCACGAGTGTTGTGGCGTTTTTGGTGTTTATGCCCCCCATGAGGATGTTGTTTGAATTACCTTTTTTGCTTTAGTTGCTCTTTAGGACCGGGGGTAGGAGAGCGCTGGTATTGCCACCAATGATGGCAAAAGCCTCCAGGTTTATGCCAAGACGGGTTTGGTGTCCCAGGTGTTTGATGAGGATTCGTTAAGCCAGCTCAGCGGGGATATTGCCATCGGTCATAATCGCTATTCTACCAGAGGTTCCAGCCGGGTAATCAATGTCCAGCCTATTATAGTGGGTAGTGGTTCAAATACCGTTGCCATAGCCCATAACGGGAACATCGTTAATGCTGAGCATCTGCGTGAAGAGCTCTGTGACCTGGGCTATACCTTCCACACTTCCACCGATACTGAGGTTATTGCTAACCTCATCCGCTCCTCCGCTGAGGAAAGTTGGGTAGGCAAGATAAGATACACTATGCACCGGCTTCAAGGGGCATATTCCCTGACAATTATGACTAACCACAGCTTGTTTGGAGTTCGTGACCCCTTTGGTGTACGCCCGCTGTGCCTGGGAGCTATTAATGGCGGCTGGGGTATAGCCTCAGAAAGCTGTGCCCTCGACCATATTGGCGCCAATTTTATCAGGGAGGTTGAACCGGGCGAGATAGTTTCTATTACTGAGAATGGAGTTGATAGCTACCAGGAAGAGGTGGGCAGAAGAGGGCTATGCATCTTTGAGTATATCTATTTTGCTCGCCCCGATAGTGTGATTAATGGTCGGCTGCTTTATCCAGCGCGGCAGGCTATGGGAGCGGGGCTAGCTGAAGAGCATCCCGTAGATGCCGATTTGGTTATGGGCGTGCCTGATTCAGCTACAGCCGCTGGTCTTGGTTATTCCAATCAGTCATGGATACCCCTGTGTGAAGGCTTGCTCAAGAACCGCTATGTAGGTCGCACCTTTATTGAGCCTGACCAGCGAATCAGGGACCTCGGCGTCAAACTAAAGTTTAACCCCCTACCCCAGGTGCTGGATGGCAAGCGGCTAGTGGTGGTTGATGATAGCATTGTTCGTGGCACTACTACCCCTCAAGTAATAAAACTGCTAAGAAAAGCAGGGGCTAAAGAGGTGCATATGCGTATCTGTGCCCCGCCTATCCGCTACCCTTGTTTCTTTGGTGTAGATATGGCTACTTACTGGGAGTTAATTGCCGCAAAGCGAACTATACCCGAAATTAGGGATTTTATCGGTGCTGATTCATTGGGCTATCTGAGTATTGATGGGCTGATTAAGGCAGTGGCTTTACCTCGGGATATGTTTTGTCTGGCTTGCTTCACCGGTGACTACCCGATACCGGTGCAGATTGAGATGGGTATGCTGGTTCCAGAGATGGAAGCCATATTCGGCAGTTACCGAGACCGCCTTACCATAAAACAGAACCGAGACCGCTTTACCATAAAAGGGCGCTATGCCAAACAATCAATCATCCGGAATTCGCAGTTGAAATTTAGTCTTTAGTAGGCTGCAAGTGGAAGGGGGCTTTGTCATAGGAGACAGGGTCTTTGGCAGAAAACAGCGGTAAGCTAAAACACCAGTTATTTATAATCTCTGTCATTTGCTAATACCCAGTGGTGGTCAATTTTCTAAAATTCTTTATAATTCTATCCCCTTTACCGCCTTCCCCTTGTAAAGGGGGAAGATAATTATGATATGAATGTATCTTCCTATCATGGGGCTTAGCCCTTCTAAAAACTCCCTTAGTTACCCAGAATAAGAAGAGTCGAAGAGAGGCTTCGCCTCTTTTACACACCCAATCCCCTTCATGATAAGAAGATGTTCCTATCATGGTTCTCTTCCCTCTCCCCTTATGAAGGGGAGAGGGATAAAGGGTGAGGGGTTGGTAAACAATCTCTATAATTTGCAGTTGAAACTCGGTTTCTGGTAATCTAAGGCAGAAGATATTTTTGCGCAGGAGGCGAGGCAGATTAAGCAAACCTATGCTAGCGCCGGCGTTAATATTGCTCTGGCGGCTAAAGCCAAGGAGCTGATTAGAAAGCACGCCCGGTCTACCCTTCGCCCTGAGGTCTTGACTGACTTAGGCTTCTTTGGCGGGCTTTTTGAATTTAAGGGGTTTAAGCAGCCAGTTCTGGTGTCTAGTGTTGACGGGGTCGGTACCAAGCTGAAGATTGCCTCAGCTTTAGCCAAGCACAATACCATTGGCATTGACTTAGTCAATCACTGTGTTAATGACATACTTACCTGTGGCGCTGAGCCTCTCTTCTTTCTGGACTACATTGCTATGGGCAAGCTGGTGCCGGAACAGGTGGAGACTATTGCTCAGGGATTAGCTAGGGCTTGCCGTGAGGTCGGTTGTGCTCTTATTGGTGGTGAAACGGCAGAGATGCCCGGGCTATATACCGGGGAGGATTATGACCTGGTAGGTTTTATAATTGGGGTGGTGGAGAAGGAAAAAATTGTTATGGGTAAGAACATTTCAGTTGGTGATACCATTATCGGCTTACCCTCTAGCGGACTTCATACCAACGGTTATTCATTGGTAAGAAAGCTCTTTGGTGTTAACCAATTAGAGAACTACTACCCTGGATTGGCTCGGACTCTGGGTGAGGAGCTTCTAGAGCCTCACCGCTGCTACTACCATCAGTTGAAGCCGTTACTGCCGGTTATTAAGGGCATGGCACATATTACCGGTGGTGGCTTGATTGATAATGTGCCCCGGGTTCTGCCTCAGGGAATGGCGGCGCAACTTCGCAGTCGGGCGTGGACTATACCCCCTATTTTCCAGCTTATCCAAAAGCAAGGCGGTGTTGCCCAAAACGGGATGTTTCATGTGTTTAATATGGGCATCGGCATGGTAATTATCTGCTCACCTGATAATGTTGACCAGCTCACAGGGCAACTGCCCGAGGCCAAGGTTATTGGCAAGGTCGTGGAGCAGAAGGTGAAGGCGAGGGTAGTTATTCAGGGTTAGGGAGTGCTATGACGGAGAAACCGCTTGCTGAGATGACGGA
>CAZQRE010000106.1:2465-3609 GCA_964595695.1 uncultured Dehalococcoidales bacterium | reverse complement strand
GATGAGCATTTGCGGGGCATTTACTATCGCAGAAATGCACAAGGTTGAGATGGTAATTGCTCCGGCTATTACTACTGAAGGAAAATGGTGGCAATTGTCACAATCAAGCCACTGATGCTATATAAAACTACTCTTCCTCTTCCTCTTCCTCTTCAGTTACTATACCCGCCTCTCCACTAATATAAGGTAGCAAAACCCCTGCCTTTCTCCGCCTGCGTTGTAATGGGAAGGTTAATTTATCAATTGTCTGGCGTAACTCGTTTATCCTCTCCGCAGGCTGACCAACACCTACTTCTACTATTACACCACTCACCCCGGCTTCCCCCAGAGCCTTAAGCTCATTGGCGGTCACATTTGATGGTATGCAGACTAACAAGGGCTTGGTCAACAGAGCAGTAAAGTGCCGAAAAATCATAAGGTCATGCCAGGTAAGAAAATGCTGCTCTTCTTGTTCACCATCAATAAGCACAGCATCTACGGGTAAATCATCAACCGCTCTCAACAAACCTTCGCCAACTGATGCCTCTACCTGCAAAATTTTACCCCCTTCATCACCTTGAAGCATTGCCAGCGATGTATTAGCTGCTGGAAAAACCACAAAGTCACAGCCAGCCTTCATTATCTGTTTTATTCCTCCCCGGTCAATATCTCTCAGCCACACCCCCCAGGGGATGCCAGACACAACCTGAGATATCTTTTGAAGGCTTTTAACCCCCGAATCTAATTCAGACATCAGCAACAGCCCAGCATCAGCCCCAGCCACATAATCAGCCAAGTCGTCAACATTAGCCTGAACCAAACCGGCGACAAGCAGCATTTTGGGCTTCGGCGAGACCGATTGTGTCGTCCTAAACCCCACAGGCTGAGGCACAGCCTGCATAACCTGATTCAGTTTATCTATAAACCTACTCACCTACCTACCACCCTCAGTTTAACTATCCTTAAAGAACCCATCGAGCAAACTATAGCGAAAATTCTGAAAAAATTCAAGACAAACAACCTGAAATTGTTTATTAACCTCACCCCCTTTATCCCCCCTTGAGGGGGATAGGTTGCTAAACAACCTCATAACATAGCTTTCCTCCCCAAGATATTTTAATGAAATTTAAACGCCGATTTTATGGGCAATTAATTCCGCACCTTT
>CAZQRE010000106.1:0-2365 GCA_964595695.1 uncultured Dehalococcoidales bacterium | reverse complement strand
AGGAAATATAGATGGCTATGAATTTCAAGAGGGAAAAGATAACAGTAAAAGTTAAGGCAAAGGACTGTAAGAAGTGCTTTCTATACAGGCACTGCGACTATATCCTTTATGCCATCTGCACCGAATTTGAAAAGGGCAGAAATACTGAAAAAGATAACAGTAAAAGTTAAGGCAAAGGAGGGCAAAAATGATTAAAAATGTTTACAAGTGGCAGGACGGTATGGTTAGGGCATTTGATAAGAAAGGGGAGCAAATCCCTGAATATCAGGGGCAATACGAGGAAGTAAAGGAAAAGATACTAAAAGATGCGCCGCCAGATGCAGTATTTATTCATGGTTTTTGGGATGAAGCTGAATTATTAAAAACAGTTTCCAGAGAGGAATGGTAATCAATTCCATTCCTTATAAGGCTTACCTCTGAGGCTACTGTCACTGCGAAGGCGTCCCCTAACCGGAGCCCATCTTCATATCGGTGATATTTTAATGAAATTTAAACGCCGATTTTATGGGCAATTAATTCCGCACCTTTAGTATGAGTATATATAAAAGGAAATAAGGAAATATAGATGGCTATGAATTTCAAGAGGGAAAAGATAACAGTAAAAGTTAAAGTAAAGGAGGACAAAAATGATAAAGACTGCTATTAGATGCCCAAACGGTATGCTTATGGTATTCGATGAGAGAGGGAGACAAGTCTCTGAATACCAGGGTCAATACGACGAAGTAAAGGAAAAGATACTAAAAGACGCGCCGCCAGACACACTATTTGGTTACTTCCTTGATTATGACTCTGAACTAAGGGTAGTTCCCAGAGAGGAATGGTAATTAGTAATGAAAATGGGTGGCAAGCATTCAGCCATTTCTATGTCACCCTGACCCTGAACGTAGTGATGGGGAAGGGTCTAAAGGAGGTTTGAGATTCTTCGCCGGAGCCTGCCCTGAGCGCCACCAGATTCTTCGCTTCGCTCAGAATGACAGAAAGCGAAGGGGCTCAGAATGACAGGAGGACTAAGAATTTCACAATTAGGATTTGGTATTTTCTCCGAAGGGGATTTAGTATTTGGTGCTTCGGATTTAGGATTTGGAGCGAAGCGACTTTAGGATTTAATCCTGGTTTGAATTACAGGCAACTATTTAAGACACAACATATAGGACACTCCTTCCTCTCTCATCTTCACCGCCGTTGTTTCTACAGCAAGCTCCTCATGTAGCCGTATCACTGGCTATCTTCCCCCTTTCCCCCCAGGTTTACCTGTTATCAACTTTTTATCAACATTATACCTATAATATAAATGCCTACTGGCATTTTTTTTGCTTTTTTGATACAATTGGCATAAGTAGAGTTGGTGGGAGGACAAGACCCTGATATGAGGAATACAGCTGTCGCGAGCAATACTTTAATAAAATCACAAGGTTATAAATTAGGAAGGGAAAAATGTTATATAAAAAGATTACAGGTTCTACTGTAGCGACTGTATTATGGCTCATCATCGTAATAGGTATAGCGGAGTTTTTTATCATGCTTATACCTGCTATATATATGCTGTCCCCTGTTTCCCATGCGATAGTGAGTGGCTTAATTTTGGCTGTTGTAATAAGTCCAGTTCTATATTTTTACATCGCTAAGCGCAAGCAGATGGAGCATAATTTACAGGAACGCGTTAAAGAACTCCAGTGTCTTTACGGTATTGCTGAGGTCGCTGAAAGACCAGGGATTAGCTTAGATGAACTATATCAAGAAGTGGTAAATCTGCTGCCGGCAGGCTGGCAATATCCTCAGATTACCTGCGCTAGAATCATTATTGATAACAAGGAGTTCAAGACAAGGAATTGCAGAGATACCCAGTGGAAGCAATCTTCGGATATCAAAGCACATGGAGCCAAAGTAGGGACTGTAAATATTAGTTACTTAGAAGGAAGACCGGAGCTTGATGAAGGTCCGTTCTTAAAAGAAGAGAGGCTACTGATTGATGCTGTTGCCAGGCAGTTGGCAAGAATTACCGAACATATGCAGATGGAGGAGGCACTAAAAGAATCAGAAGAAAGGTACAGAGCTTTATTTAGAGCAAATGCAGACGGAGTACTTATTGCAGACTCCCAAACCAAGAAATTTGTATTTGCCAATCCAGTTATGTGCCAGATGTTAGGTTATAGCGAACGGGAACTAACAAAACTAGGTGTAGGTGATATTCACCCGAAAGATAATCTGGGGTATATAATCTCTGAATTTGAAGCTCACGCCAGAGGCGAAAAAACGTTGATAGAAAATATTCCATGTCTACGCAAAGATGGGGAAATAATATATGTAGATGTTAAGTCAGCTATAACTATTGTAGATGGCAGAAAGGTTAACATCGGTTTCTTCC
>CAZQRE010000105.1:0-3618 GCA_964595695.1 uncultured Dehalococcoidales bacterium | reverse complement strand
CCAGGGCTACTGAGGAAATACCTAAAATTATCGAAGTGATACAGGGGCTGGTGGACAAAGGGTATGCCTATCCGGCACCGGGCGGTGTCTATTTCAGGGTAAGGAATGTTCCTGATTATGGGAAACTATCTCATCGCAGCCTGGAATCTATGATGAGTGCGGAAGGTGCACTGGGCAGTGAAGACAAGGAGAGCCCTATGGACTTTGTCCTGTGGAAGGCAGCCAAACCCGGTGAGCCATCGTGGGAAAGCCCCTGGGGAAACGGCAGACCAGGCTGGCATATTGAGTGCAGTGCTATGTCCTTAAAATACCTGGGTGATACCCTTGATATCCATGGTGGCGGGCAGGACCTGGTTTTCCCCCATCATGAGAATGAGATAGCCCAGTCAGAGAGCTTTACCGGTGTAAAACCCTTTGTTAAATACTGGCTGCATAATGGGCTGGTGCAGCTGGGTGAAAACAAGATGAGCAAATCTCTGGGCAACCTGATAACAATAAAAGAAGCCCTGGAGAGATATAGCGCTGATGCTATCCGCATCTTTGTCCTCAGCTCCCACTACCACAGTCCCCTTACCTACTCTGAGGAGGGGCTGGAGGCGGCGGAAAGGGGTGCTGACCGGCTGCGCCAGGCAGCTCATGGTGAAGGTAGAGGGGGGGAGGTTGGTGAGAGAGTAGATATTGAGCCTTACCGGCAAAGGTTTACTGAGGCTATGGACGATGATTTTAATACTGCCCAGGCATTAGCCACCCTGTTTGATTTAGCCAGGGAGATTAACCGAACCAGTGAGGAAGGTTATAGTGTTGCCCCAGCCCAGCAATTACTATCAGAGCTAGCCGGTGTGTTAGGGCTAACCCTTAAGCCGCCGGAGAAGCCACCCCTAGACGCTGGACCCCTTATCGAGCTTTTGATTTCCACCCGAAATCGACTGCGGGAAGCCAGGCAGTTCCAGCTTGCCGATGAAATACGGGCTAAACTGGACGAGCTAGGTATAGCCCTTGAGGATACCCCTAAAGGGACGGTGTGGAAGCATAAGAGATAGTCAAAGGAGGCAAATTATGTGGCAAAAAGTAGCTTTCACCTTAATTGGCATCGGTGTACTGGTTCTAATTGGTTATGGTGTTAAAGGCTTTTTTCTTAATGCTGATATTCATCTACTTATTAGGATAGCCGTCGGTGTCATCGGTGCTGGAATATTAGTTCTTATTGGAGTAGCCATTAAAGACCGGCTTAAAAAGGCTAAAACAGAGGATTTTAAGGAGGTAGAGAAATGATTATTACCACCTCGGGACAGATAGAAGGTAAAACAATTGCCCGCACTGTGGGTCTGGTCAAGGGGAGCACTATTCGGGCAAGGCATCTGGGCAGGGATGTTATGGCTGGGCTGAGGGGTTTAGTGGGTGGCGAGATAACCGAATACACCAAGATGATGGCTGAAGCCAGGGAAGAAGCTATTCAGCGGATGGTAGAGGATGCCGAGAAGAAGGGGGCTAATGCCATCGTCAGCATGAGGTTTGGCACCTCAATGGTAATGCAGAATGCGGCTGAGGTTCTCGCCTACGGCACCGGAGTAGTGCTGGAATAGATAAAGCGCCAAACCCAGCGCCAGGGCTTCTACCTTATTCTCACCTCATTACCTACCTCAGCATCAAGCAAGGCTTTAGCACTGCCCCCCTTTAACGATACCTCCAGGTATCCACTGCTGCCAATGAGGGCTAGTAGTCCTTCGCCTTCGGCATAGGTATGGCTTAATCCAGAGATGAACTGATTACCGACCTCAATGGTTATTGTCTGTCTTGTCTGAGGTAAATCATCACCCTTGATATTAGTAATCAGATTGCCAAAGCTATCAATATGGAGGATATGCCCCACCAGCGAGCCATCTGATGCCCGATACGGCTGGGGGAGGGGTAACATTGTAACCGAGGTTATTGTCTCGCCAAAATCTGTTGGCGGGAAGCCTAAAGAAAGCCGAGCCGCTACCGGGGCAAAGATATCGCGCCCGTGGAAGGTAGGGCTAACCGGTGACCGCCAGAACTGGGGCTTGGTGATAGCCACTGCTTCCAGCTCTGGCTCTAGCTCTATTTGTTGTCGGTTGTTTATCAACCCCTTTAACCCTCCCTTGATAAACTGGTGGATAACATAGCTCAAGACGCCATTATCGGGGGCGACAAAACAAGCTACTGGTGTTCTCAGGATAATAGCCCTCCGCTCAGTGCCAACCCCGGGGTCAACTACCACTAGATGGATTGTGTTTTGGGGGAAGAATCTATAGGCTGTGCTCAAGACAAAGGCAGCCTGGGGGATATTCTGGGGTTTGATAGTATGACAAATATCAATTAGCTTTGCCTCAGGATTGATGCTGAGTATTACCCCCTTCATCGCCGCTACATAAGCATCGGCCATGCCAAAATCGGTGGTCAAGGTTATTATGGCACCCATTCTATTCCCAGCTCTACCACAGAAGATTACAAGCCAAGCCTGAGCGTCATTACTGAGAGGATAATGAATAAAACCACCAGGGCGATGGTAAGTTGAAACAATGTCTTTTCCACACCCCGTTTGGTTCGATAGACAGAGTCAGGCTGACCAAAGATACCCCCCAGCCCCCCACCGCGAACCTGCAACAGAATAACTAATATTAAGGCAACAGCCAACACAATTTGAGCCACATTGAAATAGGTTTGCATCTTATCCTTCCTCCAGCTTCCTCTTTAGAAGTTCATTTACCAACTTCGGATTAGCCCGACCCCTGGTGGTCTTCATTACCTGCCCCACCAGAAACTTGAGCGCCTGCTCCTTCCCTGCCTTAAAGTCTGCTACGGGTTGAGCATTAGAGTTTATCACCTGGATGACCACCTCTTCAATCTCACTGGTATCACTGATTTGGCTAAGTCCTTGCTGGGTAATAATCACAGTTGAGTCCTTTCCAGTTTTGAACATTTCCTCAAGCACAGATTTGCCACTGGTGCTGCTGACAATGCCTTGTAAGTGCTCATCTAATAATACGACAAACTGCCTCGGAGATACGTTTTTGCGAAATTCTATTATATCGATATTACGAGCATTCATTATTCCACTGACCACACCCAAAAGCCAGTTACTTATAACCTTGGCAGGAATTTTCATACTAACCTTTTGAGATTCTCGGTAAGTTTCCTCAAAGTAGTCAGCCATTGCCCTGGAGCTGGTAAGCAGGTTAGCATCATAGAGCGTTAGATTGTATTCAGCGACAAATCGGTCCCGTCTGGCTTCAGGTAACTCAGGAATTTTTAACCTTATTTCCTCCACCCAGTCCCGGTTTAACACCAGTGGCGGCAGGTCTGGCTCAGGGAAGTAGCGGTAGTCATGGGCATACTCTTTGCTGCGTTGTGATACAGTTTTACCCTTCTCCTCGACCCAGCCCCTGGTTTCCTGGACAAGCCTTCTGCCCTCGGCTACCACCTTCCTCTGTCGTTTGGCTTCATACTCCATAGCCCGGTAGACTGCCTTGAAGCTATTCATATTTTTGACCTCGACCTTAGCCAGAGAATCCCGGCTGTTCTCAGGACGAATACTGATATTGGCATCACACCTGAAGCTCCCCTCCTCCATATTTCCGGTAGATACACCCAGATATT
>CAZQRE010000104.1:0-3621 GCA_964595695.1 uncultured Dehalococcoidales bacterium | reverse complement strand
GAGGGACTTCAATTATCTCCTCAGTAGGATTTTTGAAAACTTGACAATTAATATTTATCTGATTATAATAAGTTGAAAATTTATTCCCCCACCCTGAGCAAAGCAAACCTGACACGAGGTTATTCCTATTAAAGGGTGAAAAGAGTTTTTCCCTCCAGAGTTACTAGGTTAAAGATTTTTCTGGTATCTTAAGAGCTTGGTTTTGCTGTATGTCAAAGTATATCTTTGTTACTGGTGGCGTTGTTAGTTCAGTGGGTAAGGGCATCACTGTCGCCTCCATTGGCACTATACTGAAGAGTCGCCAAATCACTGTGTCAGTGCAGAAGCTAGACCCCTATCTCAATGTTGACCCGGGGACAATGTCACCCTACCAGCATGGTGAAGTATTTGTCACCCAGGACGGTGCTGAGACCGACCTTGATTTAGGTAACTACGAGCGTTTCATTGATGTTAACCTTACTGCCGACTCCAATGTTACCTCGGGTCAAATCTACAGTGCAGTTATTGCCAAGGAGAGGCGGGGCGATTTCCTGGGTGGCACCATCCAGGTGGTGCCCCATGTTACCACTGAGATAAAGCAACGGTTTGAAAAGTTAGCCCAGAAATCCCAGGCCGAGGTGATTATTATAGAGGTGGGTGGTACAGTAGGCGATATTGAGGGGCAGCCCTTTCTCGAAGCCATCAGGCAGATGAGAAATGATGTCGGGCGGGATAATGTGCTCTATGTCCATGTTACTCTCCTCCCCTATCTCACCTCCACCCAGGAACTAAAGACCAAGCCCACTCAGCACAGCGTTAATGAGCTCAGGCGCATCGGTATCCAGCCTGATATTATCATATGCCGCAGTGATTACCCTATTCCGGAAGGGGTAAGGGATAAAATATCCCTGTTCTGCGATGTGGAGCGGCAGGCGGTCATTCCCCTGCCCACAGTATCCACTATCTATGAGGTGCCACTGGTCCTGGAGGAGGAAAGACTGGGGCAACTAGTTGTGGACAAGCTTAACCTTAAGGCACAGCCGACCGACCTAAGCCAGTGGCAGGAACTGGTCACATGCCTCAAAACACCCCGTGAGCCGGTTAATATCGCCCTGGTAGGCAAATACGTGGAATTAAAGGATGCCTACTTCTCAGTTCGTGAGGCGCTAGGTCACGCCGCCCTATATCATAATAGGGATATTAACCTCACCTGGGTTGCCTCCGAGGATGTGGAAAGGGACGGTAGCGATACGCTATTACGCTCTGCCCAGGGTATCATAGTCCCTGGCGGCTTTGGCATTAGAGGGATAGAAGGCATGATAAAGGCGGCTAGCTATGCCCGAAATAATAAAATCCCTTACTTAGGACTGTGCTTGGGAATGCACGTTATGGTAATTGAGTTTGCCCGCTATGTCCTGGGCTTAAATGAGGCAAACTCCACCGAGTTTGATGCCGCCACCCCCTACCCGGTCATTGACCTTCTCCCCGAACAGAAGGAGATAGAAAACAAGGGAGGCACCATGCGCCTGGGTAACTACCCGTGTCAACTGGTTGATGGCAGCCATGCCGCTAGTGCCTATGGACAGAGCCTAGTTTACGAGCGCCATAGACACCGCTGCGAATTTAATAACGAGTTTCGCACTCGCCTAGGCGAGGCAGGAATGGTTTATAGCGGGCTATCCCCTGACGGTAGACTGGTAGAGGTCTGTGAGCTAGCTAACCACCCGTGGATGGTGAGCTGCCAGTTCCACCCTGAATTTGGTTCTCGTGCCGGCCGCCCCCATCCTCTATTTCGCGATTTTATCGGTATAGCCAAGGATATACTCCGCGAGGGGGCTCAACCCCCACTACCCCTTTCATCAGTTTATGATAAAATACCGCCCACCGGCGTAGAAAGGAAAAAATAAATGCGCATCTTCCTGGATACAGCCAATATTGACCAAATCAGGCAAGCAGCTAAGCTGGGCATCATCAGTGGCATTACCACCAACCCCAGCCTGGTATCCAAGGAAGTAGCGGCTGACTATCAAAGCACCATCAAGGAAATCTGCTCTATTATCCCCGGACCCGTTTCCGCCGAGGTACTGGTAGAGGGGGCACCAGCCATGATTGAGCAGGCACGACTCATCTCCACCTGGGCGCCCAATGTGGTAATTAAAATCCCGGCGACTGCTGACGGGGTGGAGGCAACATCAGTACTGACCAGAGACAATATAAAGGTAAACTTTACCCTGTGCTTCTCGCTGAATCAAGCCCTCCTCGGAGCCCTGGCTGGCGCCACCTATGTCAGCCCCTTCGTCGGCAGACTGGATGATATCGGACACGATGGTATGCAAGTAGTCAAAGATATTGTTGATGTATTCAAACACTACCAGCTGCCCACCGAGGTGATTGCTGCCAGCATTCGTCACCCTCAGCACTGTGTGGCTGCCGCCAAGGCGGGGGCTCATATTGCCACCGTTCCCTATAATGTGTTGATGCAGATGCTCCGTCACCCGCTGACTGATATAGGCGTCACCCGCTTCCTTGCCGACTGGCAAGGCAAAAAAGAGTAAACATAAAAAAGGAAAATGAAAAATGGGGTAGGGGTTTTTGATTTTTTATCTTGAACTTTTAATCTTTGTATAGATAGGGGGTGAGATTATACTATGAACATTAGTCAACTACAAAATAAGACCAGAGATGAGTTGATTGAGCTGGCCAAGGAGATGGGTATCTCCAACTATACTGGTCTCAAGAAGCAAGACATCGTTATGCGCTTGCTCCAGGAAGATACTGAGAAACAAGGCTACATCTTCTGTGGCGGCATCCTGGAGACTATGAACGACGGCTATGGCTTCCTCAGGCAGAACACCCTGCTCCCCAGCTCAGCCAATATCTATATCTCCCAGTCCCAAATCCGCCGCTTTGGTCTGCGCAATGGCGACATGGTTTCTGGTCAGGGCAGACCACCCAAAAATGGCGAGAAATATTACAGCCTACTCCGGGTAGAGGCAATTAACGACATCAACCCTGAGCTAGCCAAAAGCCGACCCCATTTCAGCTCACTCACCCCCACCTTCCCCGACAAATTAATTAACCTAGAAACCTCAGCCAGCGACCTGTCCACCCGACTGTTGAATCTCATTGCCCCTATCGGCCGAGGGCAACGGGGACTAATTGTGTCACCACCCAAAGCCGGTAAGACACTACTGCTCAAGGCTATAGCCAATGCCACCGCCACTAACTATAACGATATTCACCTGATGGTGTGCCTTATTGGCGAGCGACCTGAGGAGGTAACTGATATGAAGCGCTCAATCAAAGGCGAGGTGATAAGTGCCACCTTTGATGAGCCGGTGGAGAATCACACCCGTGTCGCCGAGCTGGCTTTGGAAAGAGCCAAGAGAATAGTAGAAACCGGTAAGGATGTTTTCATCCTTCTTGATGGTATTACCCGCCTTACACGGGCATACAATCTGGCTGTGCCCTCTAGTGGCCGCACCCTCTCAGGAGGTATTGACCCAGCCGCTCTCTATCCATCAAAGCGCTTCTTCGGTGCCGCCCGCAATATGGATGAGGGAGGCAGCCTGACCATAATCGCTACTTGCCTTACAGATACCGGCAGCCGTATGGACGATGTCATCTATGAGGAAGTTCAGG
>CAZQRE010000103.1:0-3630 GCA_964595695.1 uncultured Dehalococcoidales bacterium | reverse complement strand
TTTCGCCCCAGATAAAGAAAAACCGCAGTAAGTATATTGATAGTGACCCCTGTTTTGCTATCCTCTACTCTAAGGCTGACGCCAAGCTTGCCACTGCTGACGAACTCATTGCCAGTATGGATAAAGATAAAGTTGATATTTCAGTTATTGTCAATATTGGCTGGACTACTCACGAGCTGTGTGTTGAAACCAATGACTACATCTTAGAATCAGTAGCCCGCTATCCCAAGCGGCTTATAGGTTTCTGTGCTGTTCAGCCAAACTCGTATGATGCCGCTATAGCTGAAGTTGAGCGCTGTGCCAGGGGGGGGATAAGAGGAGTCGGTGAGATGAGACCGGATATGCAATTATTCGACCTCAGTGACGAGGTAGTGATGGAGCCGTTTATTGAGGTATTAAAAAAGCATAAGCTAATTCTGCTCACCCACTCCTCTGAGCCAGTAGGTCATGACTATCCGGGCAAGGGAGGCGTTACCCCGGATATGCTCTACCCCTTTATCACCAGCTATCCTGATTTAACCATAGTCTGTGCCCATTGGGGTGGTGGTTTACCCTTTTATGCGTTAATGCCCGAGGTAGCGCAGGTTATGAGTAATGTCTTTTTTGATACTGCGGCTTCGCCCTTCCTATATAGTCCACAGGTATATAACCAGGTTATCCAGCTTGTCGGAGGTGACAAGATTCTTTTCGGCAGTGACTATCCCTTGCTGGCACAGGGTCGGTTGCTAAAGGAAATTAGGTCTCTGGACTTGCCTGAGGAAACCAAGAACCTGATTCTATCAGGTAATGCCCAGAGGCTGCTCGGTATTGAGGCTTGAGCTATGGAGCAAGTTCGCTGTTTTATTGCTATTGAGCTACCTGATGAGTTAAAAGCAGGGCTTACCCAGTTGCAATCTCGGCTGAAATTGGGCGAGCAGCCCTGGGTAAAGTGGGTTGACCCATATAGTACTCACCTGACACTAAAGTTCCTGGGCAGTGTGGCCGTGGATAGGATTGATGAAATAACCGGGGCGATAGGGGAGGCGGCTCAGGGGATGTCTCCTCTCTACCTTGAGGTCAAGGAGCTTGGAGTTTTTCCCAACTTGAGGCGAGTTCAGGTAGCCTGGGTAGGAATAAGCGGGGAGGTAGATAAGCTCGGTCAGCTCCAGCAACGCCTTGAGTCCAATCTAGCTCGCCTTGGCTTTGCTCCCGAGTCAAGACCTTTTACCCCACATCTGACACTGGCTCGACTTCGCGACCAGGCATCACCGGGTGAGCGGCAAAGATTTGGGGAGCTTATAGTTAGCACCAGATTTGAGGCAGCTTATACCATTGAGGTAGATGCTATTAGCTTGATGAGGAGCCAGCTAACCAGAGAGGGTGCTATTTACACTCGAATAAGCTCAATCGGGTTAAAGAAGCCCTTGTCAACAACCTCGGCATAGTGTATACTGCAAAATATTCAATCTCGGTTGGGAGGTGGACCTCGTGGAGCAATTTAATTTCCCCAAGTGTCAGAAGTGCAAGTCTGGAGACCTGGTACCCCTGTCTGATTTTGGCAGTCAAGGGGCAGCTATTCACTACAAAGCCTGGGTTTGCACCAATCCTGATTGCGGCTTCAACCTAAAAATCAGGAATGGCGATGTCTATATTGACGAACCCATTATGAGCGGGGCACTTCATAGTGCCCGCTCCCATTAAAATATTAGTGGTTCACCCTGAAGCTCCAGATTATGGATGGTGAACGTGCTTCCTCAATTAACTAAACTCAAGGGGATAGCACTTAATCTTTTATTCCCGCAGTGGTGTGTCGGCTGTGGCAAGGAAGGTGATTTTATTTGCTCTCCCTGCCGACGGTCATTACCTCGCATTATGCCCCCGCTTTGTCCCAGGTGTGGCAGACCTCAATCCAGCGGTATACTTTGCCCTGGCTGTGTTGGTTGGCAGGCGGAGATAGACGGCATTCGCTCTCCGTTTCGATTTGATGGAGTAATGCGCCAGGCTATCTATCAGCTAAAGTATAGAAACCTTAGAGCCCTGGCTGTGCCCCTGGCTAAGTTGCTGCAAGATTACCTTACTACCAGCCATGTGCCCGGAGAGGCTCTGGTGCCGGTGCCCTTGCATCAAAAACGATTGCGGCAGCGTGGCTACAATCAATCCTGCCTGCTGGCTCAGGAGCTAGGCAAGCTCATCAATTTGCCAGTAGTAGATGACTGTCTTATCCGGCTGCGGCACGCACCTCCCCAGGCTAGGACATCAACTGTGGACGAGCGGCGGAGCAATGTAGCTGATGCTTTTACCTGCCGCCACCACAGGCTACGGGATAAGCAAGTATTGCTTGTAGATGATGTCTCCACCTCCGGAGCTACTCTTGATGCCTGTGCCACAGCGCTAAAGGCAGCCGGAGCCAGCTCAGTGTGGGGGCTGGTGCTGGCCAGAGAGATTTAGAGTAATCACTATCAGGAGCGTGAACCAATGGAGCTACAGATAACAGGTAAAAATATAGACCTATCATCAGCGATACGCCGTTACATTGAGCGCAAGCTGGGCAAGCTCAGTCACTATCTACCCAATATTATTGAGTCCAAGGTGGAAATTTTTGAAGAGAAGACAAAGTCTCCCCAGCAGCGCTTTGTGGTGCAGGTAACTATAGATAGCAGCGGCACCCTGCTCCGTGGTGAGGAGAGGGGAGAAGACCTGTTCACAGCTATTGATAAGGTAGCCACGATTATGAACCGGCAAATTGAGCACTATAAGGGGAAGCTATATGAGAAGGGGAGGGGTAGCTCATTCGCCAGAAGCGAATTCAGTGAGGAAGTAGAGACACGACCCCAGCGAAGGGTGGTCAAGGTCAAGCGATTTCCGGTTAAGCCAATGTCTGTAGCCGAAGCCACAGACCAGATGGAGCTTTTGGGTCATGATTTCTTCCTGTTCTTTAATGCTGATACCGAAAAGCTTAACCTGTTATATCGGCGAAAGGACGGTAACTACGGTCTGATTGAGCCTGAGTTGGGGTAACACGATGAGAGAAGAGCTAAAATACATCACTTTTAATAGTGATGTGGGCTGGCTCGGAATATTAGGCTCGGCAAAGGGGCTGCTGTGTGTTACCTTGCCCCAACGCTCAGCTCAAGAGGCACATCAGCTATTAGGTGATAGGGTAAACCATGCCGCCTGCTCTCCCCACTTATTTGCCGACTTAATACAGCGCCTGAGGATTTACTTCGGCGCTCATAAGGCAGTCTTTCCTGATGAGCTTGACCTATCTGGGGCTACTCCCTTTCAGCGTCAGGTCTGGGAGATAACCAGGCTTATCCCTTATGGTGAGACCAGAAGCTACACCCGGGTGGCGGAGCAGATTGGCAAAGCTGGGGCAGTGCGGGCGGTGGGGCAGGCTCTAGCCAGAAATCCTCTACCTGTTATCGTCCCCTGCCATCGGTTAGTCAACCCCAATGCCAAAATCGGTGCCAACAGTGGGGGCGTGGAGGTGACGAAATATCGTCTCTATATAGAAGCGACGGCTCGTATCGGATAGACTATACTGTACAGGCTAAAGATTAGGATAACTCACACTCCAGGCGGGGCAACCACGATGCCTTCCAGCAGGGGGTATGACACGGCAGCAGAGATGAAAACAAGGGCCAGCTTCAT
>CAZQRE010000102.1:0-3680 GCA_964595695.1 uncultured Dehalococcoidales bacterium | reverse complement strand
GAAGGGGATAAAGGGGATAGGGTTAATAGATATTCTCTCTAGTTTATGTTTATCATAGTAAATGATATAATTTATCCATAATTCGTTCGATTAAGCAGTTGATAGCTATGGAGAAAGATTTTGAAATCATAGACCATACTGCTGATGTCGGCATTGCAGCCTATGGGGCTGATATGAGCCAGGCATTCGCCAATGCGGCTAGAGCTCTATTCAGCCTGATAACCGAGCTTGATGATGTGGCAGAGGTTCTGCATCGAGATGTAGAGCTAACAGCTCCTGACCAAGAAAGCCTGCTGGTAGAATGGTTGAACGAGCTTATCTATCTATTTGATACTGAGAACATTATTTTTAAGAGGTTTGATATTACCCAGCTTAACCATACCCAACTCAAAGCTAGAAGCTATGGGGAAAAGGTAGACAAATCAAAGCATAAGTTAAAGACAGGGGTCAAGGCAGCCACTTACCACATGCTAAAGGTTGACAAGGGTGATGTCTGCAAGGTTCAAGTACTGTTTGATATTTAGTAAGGTTGAAAAACGGGCAAATAGACCTGGGGGCGGTATTATTTATTCCTACATTTCGGACGAGCCAAGTTACAACCATAAATAAACCTAAGAAGGAGGCTTGGTCTTGAGTGGAACAACGAAGAATCCTGAATCTTTCATAGCATCCTTGTGTCAGAAGGCAGAAGACTTGGGAGCGGAGCAAGCAATGGCTATCCCGGTTACTGACATAGTGGTGGATGAGATGGTAGCGCTGAAATGCATGGTGCCCCTCTGTTCCCACTACGGAGAGCTGATGTGTCCGCCTAATGTGTTGCCCATATCCAAATTCAAAGAGATTCTCAACCGCTATCACCGCGCTATCTTGATAAAGGTTGACATTCCAGCAAGTGACCTGCCTGGCAGTAGTGTGAAGGGGGAAGAGCAGCCAGCGGCACCAACAGCAGCGGACTACCTAAATGCTGCCAGAGACACCCAAAAGAGGCTTCACGAGATAGTTAGCCGGGTAGAATCTGCCAGTATTGAAGCCGGATACCCCTTCGCCGCTGGTCTGGTAGGCGGGCCTTGCCCGTTATGCGAAGAATGCGTTGGGATTAGGTCCGGATTGCCTTGTCGTCATCCTTTCCGAGCCAGACCAGCAATGGAGGCTATGGGCATAGATGTGATGGCTACCGCTGAAAAGGCGGGGCTACATTTGAACTTTGCCCGGGGTGGAAGTAGGAGCTGGGTAGGCGTAGTTCTTGTAGCCTGACCCGGGCACTCACCAGGGCAAGGTAGCTTGCTTGAAGGAGGTAATACGAAATGCCAGCACCCTGGCAGGGTATACTAAAGAAGATAGATGACTACCGCTGGGAGATTCCCCAGAGCTATAAGGCGGGCATGCTGGTGCCCGGTCTAATCTTTGCCAGTGAAGCTATGCTCAACCATATCTGGGAAGAGCAGGTCTTCCAACAAGTAGCTAATGTAGCTTTCTTACCCGGCATTGTCGACCACTCACTAGCTATGCCTGATATTCACTGGGGCTATGGCTTTCCCATAGGCGGGGTAGCTGCCACCAGAATAAAAGACGGGGTGGTATCACCCGGCGGCGTCGGCTTTGATATTAATTGTGGTGTCAGGCTTCTGCGGACAAATCTTACTTCGGAAGAGGTAAGACCTAAGATTGAACAGCTTATTGCTGAGCTTTTTGTCAATATTCCTTCAGGATTAGGTTCCACAGGCAAAATAAGGGTAAGTGAAAAAGAACTGGATAAGGTCCTGATAAAGGGTAGCCAATGGGCAGTAGAAAAGGGTTACGGTGAGGCACAGGACATTGTGGTTACTGAAGAGTCAGGCTGTATCAAAGGGGCTAACCCGGATAAGGCAAGTAGCAAGGCTAAAAAGCGTGGTATCCCACAACTAGGAACCCTGGGTTCCGGTAATCACTTCCTTGAGGTGGAGGCGGTGGATGAAATCTATGACCGAGACGCAGCTACAACTATGGGGATTGGTAATGTTGGGCAGGTGCTTGTCCTGATTCATACCGGTTCCCGGGGCTTTGGGCATCAGGTTTGCACTGACTATGTAGCTTTGCTGGGTGAAGCGGTAAAGAAATACGGTATCAGCCTGCCTGACCGCCAGCTTGCCTGCGCCCCGCTTGAGTCACCAGAGGGGCAAGACTACCTGGCAGCTATGTCATGCGCCGCTAACTACGCCTGGACTAACCGACAGTGCATCACTCACTGGGTTAGAGAGTCCTTCATTAAGGTCTTTGGTAAGAGCCAGAGTGAACTGGGACTGGAGCAAATTTACGATGTGGCTCACAATATCGCTAAGATAGAGGAATATATTATCGGTGGCAAGAAACAAACCCTTTGTATTCACCGCAAGGGGGCAACCAGGGCTTTCCCGGCAGGACACCCTGATGTGCCCGATATTTACCGGAAGATAGGTCAGCCGGTTCTAATCCCCGGGGATATGGGGCGCTACTCCTATGTAGCCCTGGGCACAGAAATAGCTATGCAGGAGACATTTGGTTCCACCTGCCATGGTGCAGGCAGGGTGCAAAGTCGCTCAGCGGCTAAACGCAGCCTCAGGGGTGCTGATATTGCCAAGGCACTGGCGGCCAGGGGGATTACGGTTAAGGCTGGTAGCATGAGTTCACTGGCTGAGGAAGCCTCTGAAGCCTATAAAGATGTAACTGAGGTGGTTGAAGTAGCTCATAAGGCCGGCATCTCCCGTAAGGTAGCCAGGGCAATACCCATAGGAGTAATTAAAGGGTAGAGGGATGTATTTCAAAAGTCCCATTGACGCCATAGGTCATACTCCACTAGTGGAAATGGCTCAAATCAGTCCAAACAAGAGGGTAAGTATACTGGCTAAGCTGGAGGGACAAAACCTAGGAGGGAGTGCCAGCATCAAGGACCGGATAGCAAAATATATGATAGAGAAGGCAGAGCAGAGTGGAGAGCTAACCAAGGACAAAATCATCATTGAGTCCACCAGTGGCAATACCGGGATAGCTTTAGCCTGGCTGGGGTATCAAAAGGGTTATAGAGTTACCATTGTTATGCCGGACAATATGAGCCTGGAAAGACGACAACTTTTAAAAATCTATAAAGCGGAGTTAATTCTCACCCCAGGGGCTTATGGGGTAAAAGGAGCTATTGATACTGCCCAGGAACTAGCGGCTAGAGATAAACGATACTTCATGCCCGACCAGTTTTCTAATCCGGCTAACCCGCTGGCTCACTATGAGACTACCGGCCCCGAGATAATAGACGATTTCCCTTATGACCGGATTGATGTCCTCATTGCTGGCATTGGCACTGGAGGCACTATTGTTGGCGTTACCCGGCGCTTGAAAGAGAAATACCCCAATATCAAGGTGTTCAGTGTTGAACCACCCCTTGGTGATAGCATCCAGGGCTTGAGGTGTCTCGAGGAGTATATTCCACCGGTTCTGGATTTGAGCCTTATTACTGAAAGAACTGTTGTTACCAGCCAACAGGCGGCGGAAGCCACCAGGCAGTTGCTGGAAAAAGAGGGGGTTTTTGCTGGCTTATCTTCAGGAGCCGTAGTCCACCAAGCAATCAAGGTCGCCAGCGAGATGGATGAGGGCAACATAGTGGCGGTGCTGGCTGATGGGGGATGGAAATACCTGAGTATGGACTTCTGGGCAGAAGCTAATTAGATATG
>CAZQRE010000101.1:0-3693 GCA_964595695.1 uncultured Dehalococcoidales bacterium | reverse complement strand
TGAATCTGCGCTTGGTGCTAAATGTCGGATAGCCATAATAGATGCTACCAAGATTGCTCGAGAGCTATTGGGGGTGCCGATTACCAATACTACTATGGTTGGTGCTTTGATAAGAGCCACTGGAGTGGTTAAATTAGAATCTTTGTTTGAGCCGCTAAAACAGCGATTTGAGCGCCTAGCCGAGAGAAATATCAATGCTATGAAACGGGCCTACGAGGAAACTTTAATAAAGGATTAAAGCAATTGGCTAAACCTGGAGATAGGCTAACCTGGAAAGACCTGGAAATTGGCTCGATAGTGACCGAGCCAGGTAGTGCCAGCCGGTACCAAACCGGGGAGTGGAGGTCACAAAGACCGAGCCTCAATCTTAAGAAATGCATAAAATGTGGTATTTGCTACATTTTTTGCCCTGAGGGGTGCATTACGCAGAATGCTGAAGGATATTTTGAGACCAATCTATTTTATTGCAAGGGGTGTGGTATTTGTGCCTGTGAGTGCCCAACACAAGCCATAACCATAGGACAGGAGGAATAAATGGCAAAAAGGGTAGGAATAGAGGTCTCTGTTGCCATTGGCGAAGTGGTTAAACTGGCTAATGTTGATGTGGTGGCTTCCTATCCCATTACCCCACAGACTCACATTGTGGAGCACCTTGCCCAGCTAGTGGCAGATGGCGAACTAGATGCCGCCTATATTCCTGTTGAATCTGAACACTCAGCAATGAGTGCCTGCCTTGGAGCATCAGCAGTAGGGGCTAGGACATTTACCGCTACCGGCGGTCAGGGGCTAGAGTTAATGCATGAAGTCCTGTATATTGCCTCATCTATGCGGCTACCGGTAGTTATGGCAGTGACTAACCGGGCTTTATCAGCACCATTAAGCGTCTGGGGTGACCACTCTGATGCTATGGCAGTTCGTGATACCGGTTGGATTCAAATATTTGCTGAAAATGGTCAGGAGGTTATCGATGAGGTGCTATGCGCCTTCCGTATTGCTGAGGACCAGAGGGTTTTGCTTCCGGTAATGATTCATCTGGACGGATTCCATCTGTCACACATGGTTGAACCTATATATATGCCAGAGCAGAGTGAGGTTGACAGATTTATCCCTCCGTATCAGCACCCCTTGCCGCTAAATCCGGATAAACCGGTAACTATGGGAGCCTTTGCCCCACCCTTCATATATTCAGAGGCAAAATGGGCGCAGGAAGTAAATTTAACCGCAGCTAAAGAGGTAATCCTCCAGTGCTGGGATGAGTTTGGTAACATTTTTCAACGATATTACTCTCCTGTAGACTGCTACCGCGCCGAAGATGCCACGGTGCTCCTGTTAACCATGGGCAGCTTTAGCGAGACAGCAACAATGGCTATAGATAAAATGAGAAGCGAGGGTAGAAATGTCGGGCTGGTAAAGCTTCACTTATGGCGACCCTTCCCCTTTGCCGAAATCCGCCAGGCAGTTAACAAGGCAGAGGTTCTCATTATACTGGATAGAGCCCTTTCCTTTGGCGGACCTGCCGGACCAGTTTGCTCCGAGATTAAGGCAGCCTTATATAACGAAGATAAGAAGCCAAAGGTAATCAGCTTCGTTGGCGGTTTGGGTGGTAGGGATATTACTCCAGATGGGTTTGAGCAGATAATTAGTAGAGGTATAGAAATATCACAGACAGGAAGTAAGCAAGAATTTGAAATGTATGGGGTGAGGGAATGATGGAGAAGAATGCTATTTATATCCCTCGACTGGTACCTAGGAAAATAAAGGAGAAGTATGCGGTTCAGGCTCCTCGACTGGTAACTAAAGAGGAATACCTCGCCTCTGGTCATCGGTTTTGTATCGGCTGTGGTGAGGCTCTAGCGGTAAGACTGGCTTGTAAAGCACTAGGGCGAAATTCAATAATCGTCTCCCCCACCGGCTGTATAGAAATTAGCACTTCACTATTTCCTTATACTTCCTGGTGCCTTCCCTGGATTCATACCTTGTTCGAGAATTCGGCAGCGGTAGCTTCGGGTGTAGAGGCTGGTTTGAAAGTTATGATGAGGAAAGGTAAAAGACCAGTCCAGGATATTGATGTGGTAGTTATGGCTGGCGATGGCGGAACCTGTGATATTGGGATTCAGGCACTATCTGGAGCATTAGAGAGGGGACACGACTTTCTCTATATTTGCTTTGACAATGAAGCCTATATGAATACCGGCATACAACGGTCTTCAGCTACCCCTTTTGGCGCTTCTACTACTACTTCCCCCGCCGGCAAGGTGAGCATAGGGCAGGTTACCTGGAAGAAGAACATGCCAGCTATTGTTGCTGCTCATGACATCCCTTATGTAGCTACTGCCTGCCCCAGTTATCCTTTTGATTTGATGGATAAGGTGGCAAAGGGGATAGCGACTAAAGGTCCGGCTTACATTCATATCCTGTCTGTTTGCCCCCCTGGTTGGAGGTCTGCCACCGAGTTAACTGTCAGGATAGGTAGCCTAGCTGTGGAGACAGGGATATTCCCTCTCTATGAAATAGAGGATGGCAAATATAAATTGAGCTTTGATTTACCCCAACTTAGACCGGTTACTGACTACCTGAAGCTACAGGGAAGGTTCAGGCATCTATCTGAGGAAACGGTAAAGCAGATTCAACACAGGGTGGATAAGGAATACGCCAAACTTATGGAGAAGGTAGCCTGAACACCGGGGTTAAACAAATAGGAGAAGGGTGACCCGCTGAGCCTTCAGATATTTGCCCAGGTTGTAGCTCCTGTGCCCTCATCTTTTCCTGTTGAGACTAAGACCCAGCTAGCCCCTAGCTTGATTGGTAGCAGGTGCTTTGCTATACTTTAGCTGACGGGGTGTAGCGCAGTCGGTTAGCGCGCATGGTTTGGGACCATGAGGTCGGAGGTTCAAGTCCTCTCACCCCGATTAGCTTTGCCTCAAGCGAAGCCTGTTTATTAGGCACCCCCTGCTTGGCTTTTTAGACCGTCTTTATCACTTTACCAGTGTAATATGGCGTTGCCATTGGGGTGAACTGTGGGGGAAATCGGAGCGGAAATGAGCTCCACGGCTTTCTTCTCTAAGCAGGGCAGCCTCGGTTATTAATTGACCGCTTAATATCAGGTTGCTTAGCTCATAGGAGGGGCGGTCTGCCGGCTGGGGCAAGGACTTTTGCCAGGCAGCCAAGATATTGGCGGCTTGAGTCAGGCTTTCTCGGTTGCGTATGATGCCTACTTTATCCCAGTGCAGTTGTTGCAAGGCAGAGAGGCTAGGTGCCGGCACAATCTCGGGGACTCGCCTCTGGCTCAGCGAGTGGTAAACTTCTGTGCCTTGGCTGGGGCTAGACACCTCAGTCTCCTTGGTGGTTCTGTTGAGGATTCTGTTACTGAATACGACTGCTTCAAGCAGTGAGTTTGAGGCTAGCCGGTTGGCTCCGTGGACGCCGGTGCAGGCGGTTTCACCAGCAGCGAATAATCCAGCTATATTAGTTTCCCCCCAGATATTGGTCTTGATGCCACCCATCATGTAGTGAGCTGCCGGTGCCACTGGTATCAGACCTTTGGTAATATCTAGACCATGGTCTAGACAGAAGCGGTAGATATGAGGAAACCGGGTAGTGATAATATAGGGTGGTAAATGGGTAACATCAATGAAGACCCTGTCTGAGCCTGTTTTTTTCATCTCGTATAGGATGCTACGAGCTACTATATCC
>CAZQRE010000100.1:0-3717 GCA_964595695.1 uncultured Dehalococcoidales bacterium | reverse complement strand
GGGAAGATGCATCAGAATGTGCCCAGTAGGGGGCAAAAGAAAGGGGGGAAATGAGAAAGTTCTTTGCTAAAAAGGTATACTTGCCCTATGTGGGGCCTATTGCACTCTGGGTTATTGTATTTGTAATTGCCCCTCTCGGTTTCATTTTATATTTCAGCTTCCTAACAGCAGGACTTTTTGGTCGAATTGACCCTATTTTTACTCTAGAAAATTATCAAGCTTTAGCTCGAGCTACGGTGGGAGAAGTTTTTCTGCGCACGCTTCTTTTCGCCTTCGCAACAAACATGATATGCTTACTGATAGGCTATCCTTTAGCTTATTTTATTGTAATGTATGGAGGCAGATGGAAAACCGCTCTTTTATTCCTTGTAATTTTACCCTCTTGGACAAGTTACCTCGTCAGGCTATATGCTATGAGGACGCTAAGCGGACGCGGAGGGCTAATAAATAGCGCCCTTTTAAGTCTTGGTTTAGTTTCATCTCCCCTGAAGATATTATACACTCCGTTTGCGGTGGTGCTTGGTTTAGTCTATGGCTGGCTTCCTTTGATGATTCTGCCTATTTATGCTTCGCTAGTGGGCCTTGACCCCTCTTTATTAGAGGCGTCTTCCGACCTTGGCGCCACTCCATTCAGGAGGCTTTTCACCGTGACTCTGCCTTTAACTAAGGGGGGGCTATTGGCAGGCACAATATTGGTGCTCATCCCATCCATGGGCGATTGGCTGGTCCCCCAGTTACTGGGTGGGGCTGCGACTTTCATGGCTGGAAACCTGATTTATCTTCATTTCATTACAGCAGGAAATATTCCTGCCGGCTCCGCTATAAGCGTGGTTTTAACCGCTATAGTTATCCTTATAATGTACTTTTGTATAAAATTTGGGGGGGAGGGGGCGATAGAGAGGATAGTATGAAAATGAAACCGCGAAACATAACAGGTAAGATACCATTGGTGCTAGCCACTCTGACCTACTTATTTATGTGGGCGCCGGTCGTTTTTCTCATCCTTTTCTCCTTTAGCAATGACAGGTTTGGTATGAGGTGGGAGGGGTTCACCCTGAAATGGTATTCCGAAATCTTTAGTAATGTTGCTGTAAGAAATGCGCTTGAAATGAGTCTTACCATAGCAATTATCACTGTTATTGTATCTACGGTAGCAGGGACTTTAACAGCCTACGGCATATATAAGTATAAATTTCGGGGGAAGGGTACTTTAAGAATGGCCCTCTTGCTTCCTATTATAATGCCTTACATAGTGACAGCAGGAGCTTTACTGGTCTTTTTCACCAGAGTGATTCATATTCCCCTGGGCTACCCGAGCATTCTCATAGCTCATATTAGCTTCAGCGTTCCCCTGGCCGTATTTGTCGTTCTGGGTAGAATGATGAGAATTGATTGGTCTTTAGAAGAGGCATCACAAGACCTCGGCGCCAATAAGCTAACCACCTGGAGGAAAGTAATTCTGCCACTGCTGATGCCGGCAATTATCGCCTCTGCGGTGTTAATTTTCCCCTGGTCTATGAGTGATTTTACTATCACCTTCTTTGTAGCTGGAGTGGGAAACACAACTTTACCTATTTGGGTTTTTTCACAGCTTCGATGGGGTGCAAGCACTACAATCAACGCCATCGGCACGATTTTAATAGTACTTCCGGTTATTGGCCTGTTGGCAATGAACTTTTTACTGAAGAAGAAAAAAGCGGCGCGGGAATGATACAAGGAGAGAGCCATGGAGCATAAAAAAAACATATCTAGTATAGAGCTAAGAAACTTGGTGAAGAGGTTTCCTGGTGTTACTGCTGTGGACCATGTTAGTTTAAAGATAGAAAAGGGGAAGATATTTTCCCTTTTGGGTCCCAGTGGTTGTGGAAAGACCACCGTTTTGCGGCTAGTTGCTGGATTCGAGGCCGCGGATGAAGGGGATATCTTAATTGATAATGAAGTGATTAATGATATTCCGCCATACTATAGGGCTTGCTGCACGGTATTTCAGACTCTGGCTCTTTTTCCCCACATGACAGTAGAGAAGAATATAGCCTATGGCCTGGAGCGAAGGAAGGTTCTCAAAAACGAAATAGGGAAAATAGTGGGAGAGATGCTTGAATTGGTGGGGCTGAGAGGCAAGGAAAAGCGGTATCCGAGCCAGCTCAGTGGGGGGGAACGACAACGAGTGGCACTGGCAAGGTCTTTAGTCTTAAAACCTAAAATTCTACTCTTAGATGAACCTCTGGCTTCGTTAGACAGGAAGCTGAGGAAGGAGATGCAGGTAGAATTGAGGCGAGTGCAGCGAGAAGTGGGGATAACTTTCCTTTATGTGACCCACGACCAGAAGGTGGCGCTCAGCATATCGGATATAATAGCAGTGATGCGAAAGGGAAAGCTGGAGCAAGTGGGGATTCCCAAAGAGATTTATGAGACTCCGAGGACGAGGTTTATTGCTGATTTTATGGGAGCTATTAACACCTTTAATGGGAAGCTAATAGCTAGTAAGGATGGGAAGGTGCAGGTGGAAACTGAAGGTGGCTTGAGGATCATTGCCCTCGAGAACAAGGATATACGCAATGAGGAAGTCACAGGCATCTCTATTCATCCAGAGCTGATAGAGCTTTTGCCTGAAGGGACTAGTATGGAGGGAGATAATAGATTCAGGGGAAAGATAACAGAGATGCTTTATCAAGGTGATTTTATGGAAACGAAGATTCGTCTGGAACAGACTGGTGAGCTGATAACCTGCCATTTGAGCAACAGATTTAGTGGAGAGATTCAATTTTCCCCTGGTGAAAAGGCGGTAGTGCACTGGAGCCCGAGGAGTAGCAATATTTTGCTTGGCTAAACCGAGAGTTTTGGGAGATTGATATGGAATGCCCTGTGGAGTTTCACGAAACGCTTTCAAAGGAGATATCTATCTTATAATCCGTGAATGAAGTCGAGGGGCAGTTTAAGTTTTGTAACTCTTCAATTCTCAGGGGACCTTAATAAATAATTGGGAGGCATAAAATGATAGATTTAATCAAAATAAAGGATAGTGTAATTGAGGGTGAAGTTGATGAGGTAAGGGATATGGTTAAAAGGGCCGTTGATGAAGGACAGGAGGCAAAAAGAATTCTGAATGAAGCGCTCCTGCCAGGGATAAGCATAGTAGGGGATAAGTTTGAAGAAGGAGAATTCTTCCTTCCCGAGATGCTCATTGCTGCCATGGCTATGAAGGAGGGATTAAAAGTATTAAAACCTGTTTTGGCACAAGGTGATATGAAAGCTGGTGGAACAGTAGTCATGGGCACAGCTAAGGGCGACATTCATGATGTCGGTAAGAGCATTGTGGGCGTAATGCTGGAAGGGGCAGGATTCATGGTAACTGATATAGGAGTAGATGTAGGCCCCGATAAGTTCGTAGAAGCCGCTAAAGAAAACAATGCGGATATAATAGGAGTCTCTGCCCTTCTTACGACTACTATAATGGGCATGAAGGATGTTATCAAAGCTGTGAAAGAAGCTGGCCTAAAGGCCAAGGTGATGGTTGGTGGTGCCTCTGTTACCCAAGAATTTGCCGATGAAATAGGAGCTGATGGTTATGCTCCTGACGCCCCCTCCGCTGTTAAAAGGGCAAAGGAGCTTGTCTAAGGTTAAATCTTGAGATAAGCCCAAACAATAGATAGGACAAAGTCAAGGGGAGGCACAAAAAGAATGAGGGCTATTTTAAATTTTTTGACCGAGGATGAG
>CAZQRE010000099.1:0-3797 GCA_964595695.1 uncultured Dehalococcoidales bacterium | reverse complement strand
TCACATTTTCTCCGGCGCTGTCATCCCCATAAGATGAAGGGTCTTAGCCAGAACAGTCTTGGCTGCCTCCACTAACTTGAGACGAGCTTTAGTCAATGCTTCATTCCGAGAAATGACCCGGCACTGCTTATAAAAGCTATGAAATACAGTAGCCAAATCCTGAGCATAATAGGTAAGATGGTGAGGTTCCAGGGTATGGGCTACTATCTCAACTATCTCAGGTAGAAGCAGCAGCTTGCGGATTAAAGCCAACTCTGGGTCGGTAGTTAGCAAAGAGACATCCCCATCCCTATAGTCAATCCCCCTCTGCTGAGCCAGGCGAAGGATACTGGCAATACGGGCATGGGCATACTGAACATAGTAAACAGGATTGTCCACTGACTCCTTTTTGGCTAATTCCAGGTCAAAGTCCATTTGACTGTCAGCCGAGCGGGATAGAAAGAAAAAGCGGCAGGCATCGCTTCCCACCTCCTCTACCAGCTCACGCAGGGTAATAATATCGCCGCTGCGTTTAGATATACGAACTAACTCCTCACCCCGTCGCAAGGTGACCATCTGAGAGATTATCACCCCTAATCGCTCAGGGGTAATACCCAGGGCACCAACCACTGCTTTCATTCGGGATACATGACCCTGATGGTCAGCCCCCCAGATATTAATTACCTTATCAAACTTACGCTCCAAGAACTTGTTATAGTGATAAGCAATATCAGAGGCAAAATAGGTGGGTGAACCATCGCCACGCACCACTACATTATCTTTATCCTCACCCAGGGCAGTAGACACAAACCAGGTAGCACCCTCCTTTTCACCGATATAGCCCCCCTGGCGCAGAAGCGACATTGCCCTCTGGTATTGTCCGTTATCATAAAGGCTGCGCTCACTGAACCAAACATCAAAGCTCACCCCTAATAGCTCAAGGTCATTCCTGACCTGCTCTATTACCTTGTCCGAACCTATTTGCCCTAATTGGGATACTGCCTCTTTTTCCGGGAGACTGAGAAACCTATCTCCCTCCTCAGCAATAACCTCCTTAGCCAGGTCAACCATATAGCTACCAAAGTAACCATCAGCCGGCATCTCGGCATCAACGCCCAAACACTGCTGATAGCGGGCATAGAGTGAGTGGTAAAAGGCACCTATCTGGCTGCCGGCATCATTAATGTAATACTCCTTCTCCACCCTATAGTCAGCAGCGGCAAGGACATTGGCTAAAGTGCTACCCATGATAGCACCACGACCATGCCCGACATGGAGCGGACCGGTGGGATTGACACTAACAAACTCTATTTGCACCCGGCTGCCCTGTCCCAGGGCAATGTTGCCATAAGTATCACCAGCGGCTAGGACTGATTCTACCTGACTGGTCAACCAATCGTCCTTAAGGGTGAAATTAATAAACCCCGGCGGTGCCACAGCAATACTGGCAACCTCAGGAGTGGGAACCATAAGCCCTACTATATCATTAGCCATAGTCAAAGGACTGAGTCCGGTGGCTCGTGCCAGTTTCAGGGGAAGACTGGAGGCATAGTCTCCATATTCGGGGTTCTGAGGATGCTCAATGACAATATCAGGTAAAGTTACCGCCGGCAGCTTGCCCAATTGCTGGGCTTGGCTCGCCGCCTGGGTTAGTAGCTCAATAAGCCTTTGCTTAATCATTAATATCCCTGTTTCAGTCACCTTTATGCCCAAATTATAGCACAATACCAGTTAAAAAGGGTAACCTGATAGTTTATACCAGCTTGGAAAATTCGTCGGGGCTTATTGCTGCCTGCTTTAATATGGAGTGTAAAGTCTTCAAAGCGAGCTCTTGCCGCTGATAGGGGATTGTTACTCTTCGACCTGTATAGATAGCCAAAAGCTACCTTACAAAACTGCCAATTCGTTAGCTAAGGTTTCCCTTTCTGCTGATATTTCTATAATCGGTCTAGTGTCCTCTTTTTCAAAGTGTCCTTTGTATCGGCACTTGCCTATGAAGAAGATGTCATTGTCGCAAAACTTACAGGCTCCTTTTGTCCTTTTGAAGTGCTTTATCTCATCATCATAGAGCAGGTTACCAGCCCTATATTCTTCACAGAGAGCTTTTACTATCTTTTCCTCCGCCCCTAATCTTACATACCAGGGACGTGCGCCTGTAGGATGGGGTGAGAAGATAACTCTTACCCTCTCTCTTCCAATTTTCATTACATAGTTGTTGTTCCTTAGGATTTCAGAGTATCTTTGACTTGGATCGGGGATATTCTTCTTTTCAAAGGCATTATAGAAATTGGCTACAAAACTCTTCATAACGGCCTTGCCAAAGATTAGCACTACCTTAGGCATGCTTTGGACAAGTTGTCTAAGGAAGAAACGGCGTAAATGATAACACTCTTGAATAATCCCCGTTTCAATCTCTTTTTCCATATCCCAGCGAGGGGAGTGACAGGCGACAAAATTGTAGTAGGACACGTCTTCCGCCAGAGAGAGCCCAGCGCCAGTTATCCCTATTCTTTCTTGAAAGGCTTTGAGCAATCTATCATATTCCAGATACATAGACACATATTCCTTTGTGAGGGGGATAGGCTGATTCTCCTCGAATTCTGCTGAACCATCAGCAGTAAGGTGGGCTTCATAGAATTCATCTTCTATACTATATTTGAACGTTGTCCTGTAGCGGAAATGTTTAGCATACTGTTGAACATCGTCAAAATAGGGATAGATCCTCCAAGGCTGGGTCACTGCCCGTAAATTAGGATTTAATCCCACTGACATTATTGGCGCCTTTCTGCAACCAGAGAGCAGCTCGGGAATTTGATACCTCCAGCCCACGTAAAAGGCATCTATCCTACCGACGCTGCCTGCCTTCTCATCCTCAACGCTAATATCATAGGCATGAAATGGCCCAAATTTTGAGAACCAATGACAAGGATGCGCTGGTCTTTCATAATAGTTTCGCATCCCGCGGCAAGTCATAGTCTCCCATATCACTCTTGCCTCACTGGGTGTTCTAGAGGGCTTCTCCAACACCTTCATTATCTGGGAAGCCCTTTCCTGCCACAATCCGACCTCATCCATAGAGGCAATTTTAGGGATAACACCTTTCTCTTGAAAATTCCTTAAATTCTCAAAGATAGCCTCTGGCATGGTATCCATTAGTGCTCTGAAATCCACCACCCCCATCTTAACAAGGGCTTCTGAGAACTGAGGGCCAATACCCTCAACCTGCTGTAACATAGCCATAGACTGCCAGGCCGTTAGCTTACTGGATGAGATACCCGTCTTTTCGTGTGCCCCGTCTATATCCATTTCTCGCAGGTCTTCCAAGGTCTTCATCCCTGCCTCGGCAAGTCTATCTCCATACGTAGACCCAATTCCCTCAATTTTATCAACAATCTCCGTTTGCATTTGAACCTCCAATTATAAATATTGCTGTAGGAGGACGTCTTCACCAAAGGTCTCAATGTGAAACCGAATCGCCGAGCTTACATCGGAGAGGGCTTCCTCATAGGTATTCCCTTGCCCTACCACAATCCCTTTCAAGCCTAAGGGATATGCCACATAACCATCGGGATTTTTCTCGACTATAATCTTAAATTGACGCCTCATAAATGACCCCTCCCTCTTAGCCAAGTACTCCCTCCTATCATAACACAATGGGCGCTGAAAGTTTCGCTGTCCAAACAGGGGAAAATCCGAAGTTTTGTGTGGCTGTGTGATTTCTACCACAAATCTAGTGAGGCAATGGGAAAATCTATGTAGTAGGCTTTCCAAGACAATTGCCCTAGAGTGTCTCTATCCATTTTAATTCTAAAATCCAT
>CAZQRE010000098.1:0-3801 GCA_964595695.1 uncultured Dehalococcoidales bacterium | reverse complement strand
TCCTCAAGCTGTTCCATAATGCGGGCGGCTCGGGGGTAACCGATGTGTAACCGCCGCTGCAGGTAAGAAGTAGATATATGCTTGTGTTCCTGTGCCAGTTGCCTGGCTGTTACCAGAAGTGGGTCTTCAGGGAAGCCCCCTTTTCGGCCAGCACTTGGGGCTCCGATAAGCTCCTCAATCTTTAGCTGAGCTACCTCTTCCCTTCGCTGGCTCCCCCAGAAGTAAACGAGCCTCTCTGTCTCAGCATCGGAGACAAAGCACCCTTGAAGGCGTTTAGGTTTGGCAGCCTCAGTGGGCATATAGAGCATGTCCCCTTTACCCAGCAGCTTTTCAGCGCCGCCACTATCAAGGATGGTGCGTGAGTCTACCTGAGAGGTAACGGCAAAGCTAATACGGGTGGGAAAGTTAGCCTTGATTAAGCCAGTAACCACATCTACCGACGGGCGCTGGGTAGCCACCACCAGGTGGATGCCTATAGCTCGGGCAAGCTGGGCTAATCGGCACAGGATATGCTCGACCTCATCAAAGCCAGTCATCATTAAATCAGCCAGTTCGTCAATGATTAGTACCAGGTAAGGGAGCTTCTCATCTCCGCGTTTATTCCTGTTGTAAGCCTCAATGTTACGGGCACCGGCGGTAGCCAATTGCTGATAGCGCTTATCCATTTGCTGGTTGAGCCAGCGGAGCATACTCAAGGCTTTGCTGGTATCAACTATAACCGGAGTAGCCAGGTGAGGTATACTATTGAACGGGGTCAGCTCTACCCGCTTGGGGTCAATCATAATGAACCGAACATCATTGGGCGTATTATGTAGCAGCAGGCAGCAGATAATAGAGTTCAGGCAAACCGTCTTGCCACTGCCGGTAGCCCCAGCGATAAGCAAATGTGGCATTCTAGACAGGTCAGCGGCTATCGCCTCACCGCCAGCACCTTTACCCAGTGCCAGACACAGTTTAGACCTGCCCTCTATTTTCTGAAAAAGGCTAGTTTCTATTACTCCTCTCAGACTGACCAGACTTGAAATTGTATTGGGCACTTCAATTCCGACTACGGATTTACCTGGTACCGGGGCTTCAATCCTGATACTGGGTGCTGCCAAGGCAAGAGCCAGGTCATTGGCTAGTGAGGTAATTCTCTCCACCTTAACCCTTGTCTTGGACACCTCCTCCGGCCTTACCTTGATATTGCCGTCTCTATCCCTTTCCTTTATTTCCTTTATCTTCCTGTCCCAGCCCGGTTCGACACCAAACTGGGTAACCGTTGGTCCGACATTTATCTGCACTACCTTAGCCTCAACACCATAACTGGCTAGAGCCTCCTCTAGTAACTTCGCTCTCTGCACATTGTCAGCCTGACCAAAGTCAGCCTCAGGAGACCTGTCCAGAATATCAATAGGTGGTAACCGCCAACCATCGACAGTAACTACTGCCGGTGATTCACCATATTTCTTCCAAACCTCCTGAGCTACTTGCCTTAGTTCCTGTTGAGCTGGGGTAGAGGTAAGCACCGGGGTAACGGTCTCCCTTTCCGGTTCTATCTCTGGGGATTTGGGGGGTCCCGTAACCGGTGGGGGTGCTGGCTTTTGTTGAGGGATTGGTCTAGGCATAGGTCGCCTTTTGAATTGTTTGCCTAGCCATGAAATGGAATTGGTGATAAAACGGAAGCAAGCCCCAGGGGCTACCAGAATCACGCCTATGAAGGCTAGTCCCAGTAGGCGAAGCAAGCTAGCCCAAACCGGATAGTCAACGATATCCTGACCAATGATAGCCAGCCCAAAGCTACCTCCCAGATTGAAAAGGGCTAGAGTTCCCCAGATAGCCAAGATGAAGGCAATAGCACCTAGCCACTTATTCCATTGATATAGCTTCCAGCGACGAATAAAAGCTGATAGCTTCCATCGCCATAGCACGCCGACCAGGGTTCCGATGGCTATAACTATGAGGAGTAGCCCCCAGCCAAATAGCCTTAAGGCGCTATCTCCAAGACCAGTAACCAGCGAGGTCAATGGTGGCCACTGCCACACTGCTAGTGCCAGAATGGGGACTAAAAGTATCATGGAATAGAAGAGGTAATTCCAGACTGACCTTCTCTTCGGCTTTTTTCTGGATTTACTCCTGATATTAGCTTCCCTCTTAGCCATGTAACCCTCGTAAAGCTACACCTTTACCATGACTGGAAGAATCATAGGACGGCGTTTAGTCTGCTCATAGTAAAATTTATTCAGTATATCTCTAACCTTGGTATTGACAAAGCCCCACTCAGCAGGACGGGCACCGCTATGGTCTAGGATTCGGGCTACTAAGTCACGACTCTCGTCTAGCATATCTTTGGATTCTCTGGTATCAACGAAACCTCGTGATACAATATCGGGACGCCCCACCAGTTTACCAGTTTGGCCGTTGACAGCGATAATGACTATTACTATTCCATCCCTTGACAGCATCCGTCTATTACGGAGAACAACACTACCAATATCACCCACGCTCAGACCATCTACATATACATTGCCTGCGGTAATCTTACCTGTTATCTTACCCCCCTGTGGGCCAATCTCGAGGACATCGCCATCTTCCAGAACAAAGGTGTTGTCTTTTGGAATGCCTACTGATTCGGCTAATTTAGCGTGAAGGCTCAAGTGGCGATATTCGCCGTGAATAGGCATAAAGAATTTTGGCTTGACTAAATTTAATAGTAGCTTTAGCTCTTCCTGGCTGCCATGCCCGTGAACATGAACCTGTGCCACCTTATTGTATAACACCTGCGCCCCCTGCTTCAAAAGGTTGTCCACGGTTCGCTTGATTAGTGACTCGTTGCCCGGGATAGGTGTGGCTGAAATGACTATCGTGTCGCCACGAAGGATATGAACCTGGCGGTGGTCACGATTAGCCATACGGACCAGGGCTGAGGTAGGCTCTCCCTGGCTTCCAGTAGTAACCAAAACAACTTTGTTATGAGGCATACCTTTAAGCTCATCAATCCGAGCCAGTATTCCATCAGGGGCATTAAGGTAGCCTAACTCCAGTGCCATGCGTGAGGTATCGCTCATACTGCGCCCAACAATAAAGACACGACGCTGGTGCTTAGCTGCTGCATCAATAACCTGCTGAATACGGGAGACCAGTGATGAGAAGGTAGTCACAATCACTCTTCCTGGCGCATCAGCCATGATATGGTCTAGGGTTTCACCAACTACTCTTTCTGATGGAGTGTAGCCGGGTAGTTCAGCATAGGTAGAGTCGGAGAGGAGGAGCAGAACTCCTTGGGCTCCTAGCTGAGCCAGCCGGGACAGGTCGGTTGGTTTACCACTAACCGGTGTATAGTCAAGCTTAAAATCTCCGCTATGAACTATGGTGCCAACTGGAGTATTTATGATGAGACCTACGGCGTCGGGTATGCTGTGGCACACGGGGAAGAACTCTATTTTGAATTTTCCCAAGGTGAACTGACCGCTAGGCGGTATAACCTTAAGTTCAGCTCCTGATAATGCCTTTCGTTCTTTAAGCTTGACCGAGATAAGACCCTGGGTAAGCTTCGTTGAATAAAGCGGCACATTAAGCTGGGGCAGCAAATAGGGCAGAGCCCCAATATGGTCCTCATGACCGTGGGTAATGACAATACCTCTTATTTTTTCCCGTTTCTCCAGCAGATAGCTAATATCAGGGATTACCAGGTCAATACCTAACATCTCTTCCTCGGGGAACATAAGCCCAGCATCAATAATGATAATGTCATCTTCATATTCCATCACCATCATGTTCTTGCCAATTTCGCTCAAGCCCCCGAGAGGGATTATTCTTAAC
>CAZQRE010000097.1:0-3813 GCA_964595695.1 uncultured Dehalococcoidales bacterium | reverse complement strand
CTGGCTCTAACTTCAGGATTAGTGGATTTAAATATACCTGAGCCAACGAAGACACCTTCGGCGCCTAGCTGCATCATCAGGGCGGCATCGGCTGGGGTAGCCACGCCGCCAGCGGCAAAATTAACCACCGGTAGCTTACCTGTCTTATGTATCTCGGCTACCAGTTCGAAGGGTGCCCCCATTTCCTTAGCCAGTGCCATCAGCTCGTCCTGAGGTGTGTTTGCCAGTTTGTGGATGCCACCTATTACCGCCCGCATGTGTCTCACTGCTTCGACAATATTACCGGTGCCAGCCTCACCTTTGGTTCTAATCATAGCTGCCCCTTCACCGATACGACGCAGGGCTTCACCAAGGTCACGGCAGCCACAGACAAAGGGAACCTTAAAGTCGTGCTTCCAAATATGGTGGCTTTCGTCAGCCGGGGTAAGCACTTCAGACTCATCTATAAAATCTACACCAAGGGCTTGCAGCGCTTGAGCCTCCACAAAGTGACCGATGCGGCACTTAGCCATTACCGGTACGGAAACTGTTTTCATAATGGCTTCAATAATGGTCGGGTCAGCCATACGAGCCACACCTCCAGCAGAACGAATATCGGCTGGTATTCTCTCCAGCGCCATCACCGCACAAGCGCCTGCCTCCTCAGCAATCTTGGCTTGCTCGGCGTTGATTACATCCATAATCACGCCGCCTTTTAGCATTTGAGCTAGCCCAGCTTTAACCTTCCAAGTTCCTGTTTCCATCTCTTCCTCCTCACTCTGCTCCAAGCCCATTACTTTTCATAAATATATTTTACTATTGTTTAGACTGTTTATCAACCTCACCCCCTTTATCCCCCTCTCCTTCAAATAACAAAGGAACCAAAAATTGAAACAATTATATAATCCCTTGATATATCAAGTAATCTGGTATATTATGGTGTTATATAGAGATTGGATGGTGGTTTAAATGGCTAAGATTCAAATAGATTTGTCAAAGGAAGAGGATAAAATTGTAGAAGTCTATAAACTTGTGCATGACCTCAAGACTAAGCAAGAAGCAATTAAACGGATGATAGGATATTTCGAAGCCGATATCAGGCCCAAAAAACTTAACGAAAAAGATTACTTTTCAGTTTAGGAGGTCTAACATGGCGACATCAGTAATAATCTGGCTAATCGTTGGCACAATTCTAGTGGTAGCGCTCGGTTTTTCCGTCAGGGCGTGGATAAGCATATACAACAAGTTCCAATACTGGATTAACAGAGCCAAGCGGAAGTTTGCGGATGTTGACGTGATTATGCAGGAGAGACTTGATAACATTCACGCGCTAGCCCAGATAGCAAAAAAGTATGATATCCACGAATATAAAGCCCTTAAGGATGTTATTGAAGCCAGAAGTAGGTGGACCAAAGAAGCAGATTTAAATGAAAAGGTTAAACTCGCGTCAGAGGTAGAAAACAACTACCTAAAACTTCAGGCTATATTTGAGAAATACCCCAACCTCAAGGCCGATAAAATGCATATATCCCTAATGGAAAGAGATTCTCATGTAGAGAGAAGGCTCCGTAAAACCAGATTGGCATATAACCGTGTTGCCCAACAGTACAATGAAAGGATTAAGATATTCCCCCGAAATGTCGTAGCGAGGGTGCACCGTTTTACGGAGCTGGATTATCTCACCTTCGAAGGACAAGAAACGTATGAGGCAAAGGAGATCTTCAAAGACTAGTTCTCTTTACCAAAAAGTCTAGGGCTGCTTATGATGGGAAGGATAGAGTTCGTTGTCTGAAGTGAAAAAACGTCGAAGAGGGACAGCAATAGTTGAGACAGAGCAAGGGATTCTTGTTACTGCGGGCAGGAGTAAGGTCTTTTTGCTACCCGGTGGTGGAGCCAACAAAGGCGAAACCAGAATTGAGGCTGCAATGAGAGAGCTAAGAGAGGAAACAGGGTTGCACCCTTACTATGCAAAGTACCTCTTCAGACATGTTGGGAAGGTGAATAAATCGCATGGGCATGGTTACTTCCAGGACCACCATACTGTTTGCCTGATTAAAGCCACAGGCGTGCCAAGGCCACATCATGAAATCAAGCACGTCGCTTATTACAAACCTGGTTCTAGCATTCGGATTTCAGGTGTAACCAGAGAAATCATTGAGAAGTACTATGCCTACAAGAAAAAGGGCAGACTTAAACAAAGCCAAACGAGCATTATCAATAGGATACTTGAATGGCTAACTACTTAATTGAGTTTAGACTTCATGGGTATGCTAAGAAGTATGCCAAGGGGTTAATCTACGAAGTCGCAAGGAAATTTAGAGTAAGTGGTGTTACACGAAAACGGCCGGTACCCCACATTGCTCTATTTGGTGGATTTACCACTCGGCACGAAAGAAGTATGATTTCTGAGGTGGAAGATGTTGGAAGAAAGTATTTTTTAGTTCCATTTAGGGTTAGAGGTTTCAACTATTTTGATAACAACATCAATAAAGTCATTTACATTGATATAGACTCTTCTGAAGAACTGGAGCAAATTCGATGGGAAATTGCGGAGAGATTACTCAAAATCACCCAGACTAAATCGGTTCATGATGTAAAGAAAAACTATAGCTTTCATACAACAACTGCATTTAAGGATATTGATAGGAAATTCCCGAAGATTTGGGGGTACTTAAAGACTAAGAAAGCCCCCAACATTAATCAACACCTCTTAAGAATAACAATTCTAAAAAATGGGAAAATTCTCCGTGAATATGACTTAATGCAAAAGAGACTGTTAAGTAGGAGGCAAGCCCTAGATAGAACTATTTGGAAGCGCACTATTGCCATCTATAAAGCTGCAGTTAAGGAATTCGAAGAGGAGATGGAGGAGGAGATAGAAGAGGAGATAGAAATTGAAGGAACTCTCTGGGATAGAGTGAAGTTAATATTCAACTGGATAAAATGACAGGGGAAATGTTGATATACAAACCATATATTACACAAGCGGTCTCTTAGCCGGTATGCCGGGGTGGCGGGGGTATTGCTGGGGTGTTGGTAATACCTTATCGATTATTATTAACCGGCGCTCGTCAGTAAACTCTTCCAGGTCAATCCTTTTCACCTCTCGTAAGTTCCCACCCAACAGGCTAATTGCCTTATTTGCCTGGCTCAATTCCAGGTCAATAGCCCCCTTTTTCTGGGCAATAAAGCTACCGCCAATAGTGCAAAAGGGTAAGGTTAATTCAATAAGGGTTGGTAGCAGGGCAACACCTCGGGAAAGCACCATGTCGAATTTCTCTCGGTATTGAGCCTCGTGGGCAATTTCCTCAGCCCGACCGACTACAATTTCAACATTATCCAGCCCCAGTTTATTTTTGATGTGGTGTAAAAAGGCTGCCTTTTTAGCGGTGGAATCAAGCAGCACCAATCTTATACTGGGGAAAAGAATCTTAAGGGGTAATCCCGGTATACCAGCACCAGTGCCGACATCGATAAGGCGGAAGTCGGTATCAACTATTGGTTGCTGCCAAGCCAGGGTCACGGTAAGAGAATCAAGGAAATGCTTTATCTGCACATCTTCGTAGTCGGTTATGGCAGTAAGGTTCACTTGTTTGTTCCACTCCACTAGCTCCTGATAATAGATGTGGAACTGCTTAAGCTGACTCGGAGTAAGATGTAACCCTAATTTTTTAGCCCCGATGTTAAGTTTTTCCATATATATAATTATACCATTGTTGCTACAAATGGATAAGCAACTGGGGTGTCTAAGAGGGGCGTTAGCCCCTCTTAATAAAACCCTCCCCCTCATGCAAGGAAGATATTCCTATCATGGAGAGGGGGATTAAGGGGGTG
>CAZQRE010000096.1:0-3850 GCA_964595695.1 uncultured Dehalococcoidales bacterium | reverse complement strand
GGGGGAGTGTAGGTAAGAGAGGGGCTTCGCCCCTCTCTAAAATCTCTTCCCCCTCATGCAAGGAAGATATTCCTATCATGGAGAGGGGGAAAAAGGGGGTGAGGTTGATAAATAATCTCCAAAGCATCACTAGATAGTAGCTGTTATCTGGCTCGTCCGTAGTCGTCTTCTACTCTGACCACATCGTCCAGCTCAGGGGTTGAGACTTCAAAGAAGGTTGTGTCATCTATAGCCTGTAGCCGATGCCTGGTGAGTGGAGGAATCCTGATACATTGACCGGGCTGAAGCATGGTTGACTCCATGCGCCCATCGCTCCCCTCAATTTCAACCAATGCCTTCCCTGCATATATATAAATACTTTCGTCCTTCTTTTCATGATACTGAAGGCTAAGCCTGTGCCCTTTTCTAACAAAAATTAACTTGCCGGCATACTTTGGGGTGTGAGCCAGTAACAGCTCAAACCCCCACGGCTTTTCTGTTTTTTGAGGAAATTTATCTTCCATACTCAATCCCTTTCCTCGTTTAGACTCCGGCTAATCCTCTGCCAAACTCGAGCAGCTTTTCTACCCGAGGCTGGCTATCGCTTTCGGTATAGATGCGAAGCACTGGCTCAGTTCCGGAAAACCTGATGACTAACCAGGTGGTATCAGCCAGGATAAATCGGAACCCATCAGTGGTATCAAATTTTACTACCTTAACCCCATCAATATACTCTGGTGGGTTATGTTTTATGCGTTCAATTATCGCCTGGCGCTCTGGCTCAGGGAATTTAATATCCACACGCTGGTAATAGTGAGCTCCTACCTTACTGTAGAGGTAGCCTATGAGTTCCGATGGGGTTTTACCAGTCTTAATCATCAGGTCAAGGAAATAGAGACCAGCCAGAATGCCATCTCTTTCCGGGATATGACTACGGAAGCCGTAGCCACCGCTTTCCTCTCCACCAATGAGCGCATTTTTAGCCATCATCATTGAGGCAACATATTTAAAGCCCACTGGCGTCTCATAGACAGGCACATTGAATATTTCGCCCAGGCGGTAAAGCATACTGGTAGTATTTATTGTCTTTACTATACCTCCTCGTTCACCGCATATCTCCAGCAGGTAAAGGCAGAGTAGAGCAAAGACCTGAAGTGTGGTCAGAAACATTCCCTTTTCGTCTATGATACCAATGCGGTCGGCATCGCCATCAGTGGCTAATCCTATATTAGCTCTCTGCTCTATAACCGTAGCTGACAACTTGGCTAAATTAGCTGCAATCGGCTCAGGCTGAATCCCGGGGAAGAGGGGATTGCGTTCGTTATTTATCTCCACCAATTCAATAGCTCCTCCACCTAACAGCATCTTGAAATAGCCAGCGCCGGCGCCATACATAGAGTCAACGACTATCTTCAGCTTAGCCTGGCGTAGCTCGTTCAGGTCAATGAGTTTAGCTAGCTGACGGGAGTAAATTGGAGCCAGGTCGAGGTATTCTACTATTCCCTGTTCTAACGCCTCGGTCAGAAGCATTCGGTTTATTTTCCCGGTGGCAAGGGTGTGGGCAATGTGCTTTTCTATTTTAGTTTCAACCTCGGCTGAGGCGCTGGAGCCGGATTCAGATTTATACTTAAAGCCACTCCAGATAGCGGGGTTATGGCTGGCAGTTATAACGATAGCCCCTCCCGCCTTTTGAGCCACAACGCCGAAGCTTATCACCGGTGTCGGGGTTGCCCTGGGGCAGAGGTATACCTTTATTCCGTTGCCGGCGACTACCTCAGCCACGGCTGAGGCAAAGTTCTCAGAGGCAAAGCGAGTATCGTAGCCCACAACGAGCCCACGGCTGGATAGCCCTGACTGTTTAAGGTAGTCAGCTACCCCTTGGGCGCAAGCCCGCACATTATCAAAGGTAAAGTCCTGGGCGATAATCCCTCGCCAGCCATCAGTGCCAAATTTAATGGGGTTGTTTATCTGCCTCACCCCCTCGGTCCCCCTCTCCATGATAGGAATATCTTCCTTGCATGAGGGGGAGGTATAGGTTTTGAAGGGGCTTTGCCCCTTCAAACTTTCTCTAATCTAGCTCCAATGCCCCTAAACCTGTTACACCGTACCTACCGTCAGCACCTCTAGCATGCAGAAATAGAACTCTTCTAGGTCAAGGATATACTTGTCGGAGGTCGGGTCAAAATGCGCCCGCCACTGCTCAATGTCTTCTTTTGATAATAATGGAGTTCCAAATTTTGCAAGGGATTCAGCATTAGCTGTGATGTAGCGTTTGGCTTCTGGAGTGAGAGGTGAGAGTTTTTGTATAGCATAGCTGGTGGTAGAGACATCTTTAAAGCCTGCTTGCAGGAAAAGTCCATGCGTCTTTCGCCCGACAAAGTTATCAAATGGTGGTTCTGGGGGATTTTCCCTAAGAGCCTGAGCTGCCGCTGCCAGAACTCTTAACGACAGTTGAGGCTCGATGGGGTGAAAGATGATGATGGCACCATCCCAATCCTTGGCAGCAACCCTTCCACCTTTCTTCGTCACCCGCTTCTGCTCTTCCAGCACCTTAAAGGCATCTGTAACATAAGCAAAACAACTGGCGAAAAAGACCAAATCAAAGGTATCATCTTCGAATGGGATAGTGTAGAAATCCGATTCTCGAAACTCAATGATGTCCTTAAGAGGCTCTTTTTCCAGATTTTCTACAGCATAGTTTATCAAATCCGGGGAGAAATCAAGCCCAATAACCCGCCCATTGGGCTTCACCTTCTCCGCCAGCAGAGGTGACCATAGCCCTGGCCCACATCCTAAGTCCAGCACTACATCACCTGGTTTAAGATTTAAATCAGCAACTATTTGACGCCGTTCCTGCTCTTTGGTTTTATGATGGTCAAGAAGCCACTCTAAAGCGGTAAACTCCAAATCTTTTTCACCCCGAAATGAAGATTTATTAGCCTCTAACATAAGATTACTCCCCCTTCATATTTTATTTTTATTCAGTGAGTTACCAGCATCTACTTTACTTATCACCTAGTGCCTCAGCCCTGAGAATCTCGGCTTTGTCGGTCTTTTCCCAGGGGAGGTCAAGGTCATCTCGCCCGAAGTGTCCATAGACAGAAGTTTGTCTATAAATGGGACGGCGAAGGTCAAGGTTTCGGATAATGGCTCCAGGTCTGAGGTCAAAGTGTTTATTAATCAAATTAACCAGGACCTCCTGGTCAACCTTGGCGGTGCCGAAGGTCTCAATAGAGACCGAAAGAGGATGGGCGACGCCAATAACATATGAAATCTGGAGTTCCACGCGCTCAGCTAGCCCAGCAGCCACCATATTCTTGGCTATATAGCGAGCCATATAGGCCGCTGAGCGGTCAACCTTGGTCGGGTCTTTTCCAGAGAAGCAACCACCACCATGGCGGGCAATGCCGCCATAAGTATCAACCAGAATCTTACGTCCGGTGAAACCGGTATCAGATACTGGTCCTCCAACTACAAATCGACCGGTAGCATTAACATAATACTTAGTTTTATCGTCTATTAGGGAAGAGGGGATAACTACCTTGATTACTTGCTCAATGATGTCCTTTTCAATTTCATCGTGGCTGACATCAGGGTTATGCTGGGCTCCAATAACTATACTATCTACCCGCCTGGGAGTGCCATTATGATACTCTACGGTTACCTGTGATTTCCCGTCAGGGCGGAGGTAGGGTAGGGTGTGGTCCTTTCTGACCTGTGCCAGGCGACGGCATAGCTTATGTGCCAGGGAAATAGGCAGGGGCATAAGTTCAGCCGTCTCAGTGCAGGCAAAGCCAACCATCATTCCCTGGTCACCGGCTCCAATTTTATCCAGGTCATTAGTAGTTGAACCCCTCTTGACCTCCAATGA
>CAZQRE010000095.1:0-3852 GCA_964595695.1 uncultured Dehalococcoidales bacterium | reverse complement strand
CCACAACGCCCAGCCAAGAGTGTGGTTATCCTGGGAGGGGGACGGGTTGGCTTCCTTGTCGCTGAAGGACTGCAAAGGCGTGGGGTTTTAGTTAAAGTCATTGAGGAAAATATAAGTCGGTGTCAGGAGGTTGCAGCCAAGCTGGAAGGAGTAGCAGTAGTGCAAGGTGATGGCACTGACCGCGATTTTCTCATTGAGCAGGGAGTCCCATCAGCAGATGCCTTTGTAGCCACTACTGAAAGTGATGAACTTAACATCCTCTGCGGATTATTGGCTAAGAATCTGGGGGTGCCCCGAAGTTTAATACTAGTTAATAAGCTGGGATATATCCCTCTGGCTGAGGCAGTTGGGGTTGATGTAGCTGCGTCACCCTCCTTGCTTACCGCTCGTAAAATCGCTCACTTTGTCCTCCATGGTGGAGCAATTTCTGCAGCCTTGCTCGGGGGCAAGCAGCTACAGGCCATCGAATTTGTTACTAGCCCAACGGCACATATTGCGCAACGAAAGATTGGAGACGCAGGCTTACCAAAAGAGGCAATAGTAGGAGCTATTATTCATAACGATAGGGTCATTATTCCCCCCGGTGATAGCGTTGTCCAACCAGGCGATCACGTCATCATAATATCTCCTCTCTCGGTTACGCCTTCTGTGGAAAAGCTTTTCAAGTAAAAATAGATAATGAGAATAAAGGTTGTTATCCATTACCTGGGGTTGCTAATAGCAATCCTCGGCGTTTTTATGCTCCTCCCCTTGGCTTGGAGCCTTTACTATAGAGAGCCTGAGTATCTAGCTTTTGCCATCTCAATGGGTCTCAGCACAGGTTCAGGCTGGCTACTCTGGCGGTTGACACCGGCGGGCAAGGGAAGGTTGAGCCGGCGGGAAGCAATAATGCTAGTTGCCGGGGGATGGATACTAGCCTCAGCCTTTGGCGCCCTACCCTATGAACTGGCAGGGACATTTCAAAATTACCTAAATGCCTATTTTGAGGCTATGTCGGGCTTTACCACCACCGGGGCAACAGTAATTGCCGATATTGAGAGCCAGCCCCACGGCATCCTTCTGTGGCGCTCGCTCACCCAGTGGCTGGGGGGAATGGGAATAATAACCCTCTTTGTAGCCCTGTTTCCTATACTGGGTATCGGAGCTGCCCGTCTGGTTGAAGCTGAGATGCCAGGGCTTCAAGCCGAGAGGCTAACAGCACGTATCCGAGATACAGTGAAGGCAGTATGGTTATTGTATCTGGGTTTCTCAGCTTTGGAGTTTATCTTACTCTGCCTGGCTAGGATGCCTGTATTTGATGCATTAACCGTTACCTTCAGCACTATGCCTACCGGGGGCTTCACCCCTACCAATTTGAGTATCGGTGCTTATAATAGCCTATTCATTGAAGGTATCATTATTTTGTTCATGATGGTGGCGGGAGTAAATTTTGGGCTATATTATTTTCTCCTGTGGAAGCGCCAACCAGGGCACCTGTTCAGCAACCCTGAATTTCGGCTCTATATTGCTCTCCTCATCGGGGCTTCCCTTTTCATAGCCCTGAACCTAATAAATAGCATGGGGCTGTCTATTGGTGAGGCTTTCAGATATGGTAGCTTTCAGGCTGTGTCTATTATGACGACAACCGGCTTTGTTACCGCTGATTTCAATGCTTGGCCAGCCTTCGCCAAGTCGGCGCTACTTATCTTGATGGTAATTGGGGCTTCAGCAGGTTCAACCGGAGGGGCATTAAAGGTTATCAGGCTTTTGGTGTTGCTGAAGCATACCTACCGCCGAATTGTGCTCGCCTTTAACCCTCGAGCCATCATTCCTTTAAAAATTGGGGGGAATGTATTGTCAGAAAGAGTCATATCCGGAATTATTGGTATGACTATTTTATACTTTGCCATCCTTATTGTGGGTTTCCTGATAATGAGTGCTCTTGGGTTGGAGCATGTGACTGCCTTATCTTCTGTTGCTGCCACTTTGGGAAATATCGGCCCTGGCTTAGGTTTAGTAGGACCAGCGGCTAACTATCTCAGTATCCCTGCCCTGGGTAAGGTTGTTCTGATAGTATGCATGCTAGTTGGCCGCCTCGAGCTTTTCACGGTATTGGTGCTTCTTGCCCCTTCGTTTTGGAAGTGGCGCTAATTAATCTTGTTGCCAAAAGAATATTGTTAGTTTTTGATAAGAGGATTATAATACCCGTTGCTTGATAACAGGTGGAAAAAGGAAAGCAATGGAATTCCATAGAATTCTGGTACCGGTAATTGGCGCCGAAGCCGACGAGGAAGCAATGAAGCTAGCCTGCGGGCTGGCTAAGAAGAATAAGGGTAAAATCTGTGCCGTCTATGTTATTTCTATAGAACGTGCTCTGCCATTAGATGCCGAAATTGAGTCTGAAATTAAAAAGGCTGAGGATATGCTAAACCATATAGAGAGCATCGCTGAGGAAGAAGGTTGTAGGATAGAGACTGACCTTCTTCAAGCCCGCGAAGCAGGACCAGCTATTGTTGATGAAGCGGTAGAACGAGAGGTTGACCTAATCTTGATGGGTGTTGCCTACAAAAGGCGCTTTGGCGAGTTTAGCCTGGGTAATGCGGTGCCTTATGTGCTGAAAAATGCTCCCTGTCATGTTATACTATACCATCAACCTATTGCGTAATTGAGTTTGCTATTATGAAAGTAGTAATTATGGGCTGTGGGCGAACCGGGGCTCGGCTGGCTGGGTTGCTGGATGCCGACCAACATCAGGTTACCATCCTAGATACCGACACTTATAGCTTCCGAAGGTTACCGCCCGACTTTGGCGGGACAGCGCTCCTGGGCAATGGCATTGATGAGGAATCACTTAAAAAGGCAGGCATAGAGGAAGCGGATGCCTTTGTTGCCGTAACCCAGGGTGACAATCGCAATGTCATGGCGGCTCAAATTGCCAAGCATATCTTCAATGTCCCCAAGGTAATTTGTCGTATCTACGACCCGATACGCCGGGAGCTATATAACACCCTAGGCATAGAAGCCTTCAGCCCAACCACAATCTTTTCCCAGATGCTAAAGGAAAGACTGGAGACATGAGGTAGAAATATGTACATCATTATTGTCGGTGGCGGCGAGGTAGGCTATTACCTGGCCAAAGCCTTATTGGATGAAGGACACGAGATACTAATGGTGGAAAAGGGTGCAGCTAGAAGTGGATTCATTATAGATGAGCTGGGCAGCGTTTGCGTCCGCGGCGATGGCTGTGAGGCAGCTACCCTGGCTCAGGTCGGCACTGGCCGGGCTGATATGCTAATCGCGGTAACCGGTGATGATGAAGACAACCTAGTTGCCTGCCAGGTAGCCAAGCATAAATTTAATGTCCCCCAGACTATAGCCCGCATCACTAACCCAAAGAATGAGGCTATCTTCAAGAAGCTCGGTATTGATGTTACCGTAAGTAGCACTAATATTATCCTTGAATACATAGAACAAGAGGTGCCAACACACCCCTTGACCCATTTGCTAACCATTAGAGACAAGGGGCTGGAGATTGTAGAGGTAAGAATCCCTGCTGACTCGACCACAGTAGGCAAAGCGGTAAAGGAGCTTTCGCTACCACCGGAAAGTACCCTGTCTCTACTTATTCGTAAGGACCAAAAACCTCATTTGTTTACAGCTAATACTATCCTTCAAGCCGGCGACCAGATAATAGCTGTTACTACCCCTGAGTCAGAAGAGGCGCTACGAACTGCCCTGAGAGGCACCTAAATACTCAAAACTTTTTTGGTTCTCAGCCATAAACCAAACTCAAACTGTTGACGAAAGTAAGGGCAGAATATTTCATTACAGGCGCTGAAAGCGTGTCCGGTAAGCCAGCAGGGGGATGGTGAT
>CAZQRE010000094.1:0-3874 GCA_964595695.1 uncultured Dehalococcoidales bacterium | reverse complement strand
AGCTCCAGGTTTCTTTGCGTCTGGACATCCAGCGCCATAAATGAACCAGTTGAGTAAGTAGCCAGCCGCGTCAGTTGTCCCAGAACCCCCTTCTGTGTTTCCTGAATATAGTGGATAATAGCGCCGGCGGCTGTTATCGCCAGAGGCAGATGGGCGCAACCGTAGCCATCAAGGGTAGCCACACCAAAATGGTCAAGCACTGTCTGCCTGGCTACCTCCAGCTCAAACCAGTAATCATCAAGGCGAGTTACCGGGGAAGTTGAGCCTAAACTGGATAATTCTGAACTTTTTGCGGTAATAATCTCCGGGGGTCTAAGTCGCTCCAGTTCGGGAATAGCCCGCTGAAGTGCAAGCTGAGTAGTGGCAAACTCACTGGTTGTTATGTCAACATAGGCAATCCCAACCTCATCAGCACCTAAAACCAGGCTGGTTAAATAATTATTGGTCTTACTGTCAAGAAGGCCGGGCTCAACCACCGTGCCCGGCGTTACCAGGCGGACGACCTCACGCTGGACTAAGCCCTTGGTCTCACCCGGTTTAGTTACCTGCTCACAGATAGCCACCTTGTAGCCGCGGTTGATTAGTCTCGCCAGATAGTTATCCAGGGCATGATAGGGGATGCCAGCCATAGGCACCCGATGCCCCTTGCCCATCTCCCTGGAGGTCAGGACAATCTCCAGTTCCTTAGAAGCAAGCCTGGCATCGTCGTCAAAGGTCTCATAGAAATCACCGAGGCGGAAGAAGACAATTGCCTGGGGATACTTTCGCTTAATCCTGAGGTATTGCTGGCGGATAGGGGTTGAACCCTCTTTCATCTTAGGTCTATTCTACAAGAATTTCTGGCTAAAAGGAAAGAGGGTATTTTGCCCTAACCTTTAGTGGGGAAATTCGTTATAACTTTATGAGATAAGAACAATCAGGAAACCGTGAAAGGAGGGCAATGGATAAAATGGCTAATTACATAAGGATGATTTTGCTCTGTCTGAGATGGAATTTTATGTCTCAGGAGAAGAAATATGTCTACCTGTGGAATCGGACAAGGGACGAGAGGTAAACACCTCTGCGGCAGGGAATATTGACTACCCTGATTAGATAGAGTTAATGCCTTCTTTATCTACCTCACCCCTCTTCTTGTGTGAAATCCTAAACTCTAATTTCTAAATCCTAGACAAACCCTCATGGGCGGTTGCCCTCTAGCAAATCATGAAAATAGGCTGTCATTCTGAGGGAGCACAGCGACCGAAGAATCTCTTCAAGCAGACAAGAGGAGATTCTTCGCCTTCGGCTCAGAATGACACAACACTAGAAACACTCTATTTTCGGAACAAATCAAAAATTCAAATCTCTAAAGTTTAGGATTTAGTGTTTTATTAAATAGGTGCTTCGCCCCCCTTAGACACCCCATGATGAATGGGTTGTATGGTAAGAGTTTGCGCCTGGTGGTAGAATGTGTAAGAGGCCAGCTATAAATATAACTAGAAGCCAAATATGCAAAAGTTCTGGTAGAAATGATATGTGGAGTTGGAACAAGATTCTGAAGATGAATCAGTTAAAACCGTTTAGCCTCTCAGCTTTAGAGCGCATTGCAGGACTTATTGGCAGTAGATACACAGGCACCGAAATCACTGAATTTTTTAAGAAGGCTGGTTTCCCGTATATTCAACATGATGGCACTACTAAATGGCGGTTTGTTTATGCCGCTCTTCAGGAATTGCAACAACAACTCGGACCCTCCCAGGTCGCCAAAATAATCGAACTACTTTGTAACCCTCAGGAATACTTTGGGCAATCTGAATATCACCAGCAAATCGTTGAACAGGTTAACGAGGTCTTATCGTTTTACAGCTTGAAGGTGGATAGAAAAACTGGCGAAATTCTTATTGAACCATCCGTTACCTCTAGTCTTCTTTTACAACGCTCTAAGCAATCGGATAAACAATATGATGTTTTTGTAGCACACGCCTCAGAGGACAAAAGCTTTGTTACTCCGTTAGCGCTATCTTTAACGCAAACAGGTTTGAAAGTTTGGTATGATGATTTTGTACTTAAAGTTGGCGATTCCTTACGCCGAGAGGTTGACAAAGGATTAGTACAAAGCCGATATGGAATAGTTATACTAAGCCATTATTTCTTTAGAAAACAGTGGCCTCAAAAGGAAATGGCACAATATTGATAAAACAGAAGTTGCGTCCTACTCACCCACTTTAGCTGATATCGTTGCTGTCAAATCCAGCATTGGCATTGAAGCCATAACTAATAAGATAATCGAAGCGATTACACATTGATAACTTATCCCTATCAGGTTCAGCTACCCTCTTATTTATCCCCTTAAATACCCATCTATATCGGCGGCGGCGCGTTTGCCAGCGCCCATAGCACTGATTACGGTGGCGGCGCCAGTAACTATATCACCACCAGCCCAGACCCTATCCTTCACTGTCTTACCGGTAGCCTCATCAGCGACCACGGTGCCTCGCCTTGTAGTTTCCAGACCATCAGTAGTAGAAGCAATGAGGGGGTTAGGCGTAGTGCCCAGGGCTACTATCACCACATCTACATCAATAACGAACTCGCTTCCCGGCTTGACTATCGGGCGCCGCCGACCACTCTCATCAGGCTCGCCCAGCTCCATTTCATAGCACTCCATACCAACTACCCAGTTCTGCTCGTCGCCCAGAAATTGCTTGGGATTGGTCAGCAGCTTAAACTGGATGCCCTCCTCCATAGCATTCTCCACTTCCTCCCGACGGGCTGGCAGTTCTTTCTCAGAGCGCCGGTAGACGATATAGACCTCCTCAGCACCAAGCCTGAGGGCACACCTGGCTGAGTCCATAGCCACATTACCGCCACCAATCACGGCGACCTTCCTGCCCACCTTTACCGGGGTATCATATTCGGGAAACCGATATGCCTTCATCAGATTGACCCGGGTCAGGAACTCATTTGCTGAATAGATGCCGTTAAGGTTCTCACCGGGAATATTCATAAACATAGGCAGTCCAGCACCAGTGCCCAGAAAAACAGCATCATAACCATTATTCAGTAACTCGTCTATAGTTACCAATTTACCCACCACCGAGTCCAGTTCAAGCTCTACCCCCAAAGAAGTGACATAGTCAACCTCTGCCTGAACAATATCTTTAGGTAATCTGAACTCGGGGATGCCATACATCAATACCCCACCGGCGGTATGCAGTGCCTCAAAAATGGTAACACTATGCCCCAGCTTAGCCAAATCAGCCGCCACAGTTAAGCCGGCTGGTCCTGAGCCGACCACCGCCACCCGTTTACCAGTTGGTGTAGGCTTGGCTATCGGCGAGTTTAATGACTTCATATTAGCCCGCTCCCAATCAGCCACATACCGCTCTAAACGACCAATAGCAATGGGCGCTCCCTTTTTAGCCAGAGAGCATGTTTGTTCACACTGTGTCTCTTGAGGACAGACCCGCCCGCAGATACCAGGCAGGCTATTCTTATCTTTCAGTATCCTTACTGCTTCGGGCATATCACCATCCCGTATAGCCTTGACAAAACCAGGGATGTCTATCTCCACCGGGCAGCCATCACCACAAGAACGCTTGGGGCACTGGATGCAGCGGCTTGCCTCAGCTTGAGCCTGCTCTAAACTATAGCCTAAAGCAACCTCATTAAAATTCCTAGCCCGTAGTTTAGGGTCTTGCCTTGGCATCGGCTCCCGGTTCAGATTAAGTTTTGCCATATACTTACCTCCGGCATCTACTCAAGAACTACCACCAAATTGAGACTGCCATTGTTCAAAGGAACGCTTCTCTTCATCAAGGTAGATACGCTGACGGGCAAAGAGTTCATCCCAATCCACCTGATGTCCATCAAAGTGAGGTCCGTCAGCACTAGT
>CAZQRE010000093.1:0-3879 GCA_964595695.1 uncultured Dehalococcoidales bacterium | reverse complement strand
TTGCGAGGGGTGAAACCCCGAAGCAATCCCAAAGAGCTTAGTGAGATTGCCACGCCTTCGGCTCGCAATGACAGAAAAAAGGGGCTCGCAATGACAGTTTAAGTTGCTAAACGGTCTCTGGTAAGGGAAGGGGGTCAGGGGGATAGGTTGCTAGGAAGTCTAAATAAATCTGTGCCTAGTTTCTACACCCTATGGCTGAAAAGAATGCCTCAAACAGCAACCCTGGTGCTATAATTGGTCTATCTTCCAGCGCGAAAGGTGCCATGTTTACCCACCTTCATGTTCACAGCGAGTACAGTCTGCTCGACGGTATGTGCCGTATCCCCCAGCTGATCAAACGAGCCAAAGAGCTGGGGATGGACAGCCTGGCGATAACCGACCACGGTGTTATGTATGGGGCTATTGAGTTCTATCTGGCAGCTAAAGAGGCAGGCATAAAACCTATTATCGGCTGCGAGGTTTATGTAGCTCAAGATAACCGTTTCGGTCGTAATGCCAGCGATAGGAATAATTACCACCTCGTTCTACTAGCCAAAAACCAGACCGGATACCGCAATCTAATCCAGCTAACCACCAAAGCGCACCTTGAGAGTTTTTACTACAAGCCGCGGGTAGATAAAGAGCTTCTCCAGGAGTATCACCCGGGTCTTGTTGCCCTCTCCGCATGTATTGCTGGTGAGATTCCTCGCCTTATTCTGCAAGGACGCCTCCCGGAAGCAAAACAAGCTGCTTTGTGGTATAAGCAAACATTTGGCGATTTCTACCTGGAAATACAGAGACACCCCATCCCTGAGTTGGAACAGATAAATCAGGGGCTCATAGAGATGAGCGGTGAGTTGGATATTCCACTGGTGGCAACTAATGATGTCCACTATGTTAACCGGGAGGATGCTTCAGCCCACGACTTGCTGATGTGTATCGGGACTAATTCTTCCATCCATGATGAGAAGAGAATGAAGATGGCTGGCGATTTCTTCTACCTCAAACCCCCCTCGGAGATGGCAGAGCTATTCAAAGATATTCCTCAGGCAATAGAGAACACCGAGCGCATTGCTGAAATGTGTAACCTCAAGCTTGAGTTTGGGCGCCTTTACCTCCCTGAGATAGAGTTACCTGAGGGGAAGACTGCCGACCAGTTTCTGGCTGACCTTTGTTATGAGGGTTTGCCCCAATACTACCCCCAGCCTACCCCGGAGATAGAGCAGCGGCTTAGCTATGAGTTGGAGGTAATAAAGCAGACCCAATTTGCTAATTACTTCCTTGTCGTCTGGGATATCATCTCCTTCGCCCGAAAGCAAAACATCCTGTTCGGGGTCAGGGGTAGTGCTGCTGCCAGTATCGTCCTTCATTGCCTGGGTATTACCGCCGTTGACCCTATTGAGAATAAGCTGGTCTTCGAGCGCTTCCTTAACCTGGAGCGTCAAGAGTTGCCAGATATAGACTTAGATTTTGAGGATGACCGCCGTGACGAGGTCATCTCCTATGTCTCACAGAAATACGGGAAAGACCATGTCGCCCAGATTATCACCTTCGGCACCCTGGGTGCCAGGGCAGCCCTCAGGGATGTGGGTCGGGCTTTGGGTATGCCTTACAGTGCTGTTGACCGCGTAGCTAGGCTGGTCCCCCTTGGACCGGGGATGACCCTGGACAGAGCCTTGGATGAAAATAGCGAACTGAAGAATATCTATGATGAGGATGCCACAGTCAGCAATCTGGTTGACTCGGCGAAGAGGGTAGAAGGTATCGCTCGCCACGCCAGCACTCACGCCGCCGGTGTGGTTATATCTAAAGAGCCACTCACCAGATATGTCCCGCTACAGCGGGTAAGCAAGGGTAATGGTGAAGCCACCGTTATGACCCAGTTCACTATGGAAGACATTGCCCGGATTGGTCTTTTGAAGATGGATTTTCTTGGTTTGGCTAACCTCACTATTCTAGGCAAGGCAAAGGAGATTATTTACCAAAACCGTGGCATTGAGATTGACCTGCACCATATCCCGATGAATGATGCCAAGACCTTTGAACTCTTGTCCTCGGGGGAAACGGCTGGTGTGTTTCAGTTGGAGGGGGCTGGGATGCGCCGCTACATCAAGGAGCTTAAGCCAACCTCCTTCAGCGATATTGCTGCTATGGTAGCCCTGTATCGCCCTGGACCTATGGAGCACATCCCTACCTTCATCAAAGCCAAGCATGGTATTGAGCCTATCCGCTACCCCCACCCCACCCTGTCCAGCATCCTTGAGGAAACCTATGGGGTGATTGTGTATCAAGAACAGGTGCTGTTTATTGCCCAAGCCTTCGCTGGCTACAGCCTGGGGCAGGCTGACATCTTCCGCAAGGCAATGGGCAAGAAGATTCCTGAGGTTATGAGAAAAGAAAGGCGTAACTTTATTGCCGGAGCCAGGAAGAACGGATTCTCGGCTGAGGTAGCGGCTGAGGTCTTTGCCCTTATTGAGCCATTCGCTGGCTACGCCTTTAATAAGGCTCACAGTGTGAGCTATGCCCTTATTGCCTATCAGACTGCTTATCTTAAGGCAAACTACCCGGCAGAATATATCACCGCTTTCCTGATTACCAATTCCGACCAGTCAGAGAAGGTAGCCAGTGCTGTTGCCGAAAGCCGCCGCTTGGGCATAACAGTATTACCGCCTGACATAAACCACAGTCAAGCTAACTTTTCTATAGAGAATGATAGTGGCACTGCAGCCATTCGCTTCGGGCTGACCGCCATCAAGAATGTGGGACGAGGGGCTATCGAGCCTATCATTGCTGAACGAAGTAAGGGGGGCGACTTCAAATCTATTGAAGACCTGTGCTGCCGTGCCGACCTGCGTGGCCTGAACAAACGGGTACTGGAAAGCTTGATTAAGGCTGGAGTCCTGGACTCTTTGGGTGACCGTGGCACTCTACTCCACAACACTAATCGTATCCTATCTCTAGCTCAACGAGAGCAACATCTACGGGAGACAGGACAATCTACTATGTTTGACCTGTGGGGGGAGGCAATGCCGGTTCCTATGCCCAGCCTTGACCTACAAACTGTCGACATCTCTATTCGGGAGAGGCTAGTCTGGGAGAGAGAGCTGATGGGAGTATACTTCTCCGAGCACCCCTTCAGCTCATTTGCCACCAAGATGACCTCAGAGAATACTATCCTGTGTGGTCAAATTGATGCCGAGCTGGTAGGGCAAAATGTTGTTGTTGCCGGAATGGTAGCCTCAGTTCGTCAACTGCTCACCAGAGACGGGCACCCCTTTGCCAGCACTGTGCTGGAAGACCTTGATGGCAGAATTGAGGTCATGGTTTGGCCCAAGGTCTATGCCAGTACCAGAGACCTGTGGCAAGAAGGAAATATACTGGTGGTTGAAGGCAAGGTAAAGCTGAGGGATGACCAGGTGCAGCTAAACTGCGACTATGTGCGCCGTTACCAACCAGAAGCAGCTAAAGGTGAAGAGGTGGTTACTCCTCAACCCGGTGAGATGCCTGTGGTTGCCGAGGGAACCGCAGCCCAGGCTACCTCAGCCGAAAGCCGCCGACTGGTAATAAGCATCACCCAGACCAGTGACGAGGATAGCGATATAGCCTATCTGCATAAATTGATTAACACCCTCAAAGACTTCCCCGGACAGGATGAAGTAAGCCTGCGGGTTACCAATGAGGAAAAGGTGGTTAACCTCAAGCTCTTCAATATATCCATCGACTACTGCCCCGAACTTCATCAGCAGCTGGTAGAACTGGTAGGAGAGGACGGGCTAAGGCTGGAGCCAGCGGATAGCGCTTGAAGGAGAGTTAAAGAGGGGCGAAGCCCCTCTTTTCTAACTATTTCCCCCTCATGCAAAGAAGATATTCCTATCATGGAGAGGGGGATAAAGGGGGTGA
>CAZQRE010000092.1:439-4018 GCA_964595695.1 uncultured Dehalococcoidales bacterium | reverse complement strand
AGTGCTTAAATCAGGAGCCACCAATACCATATCTACACTACAAGAATTGGAGCAGTCTTTAGATAATGTGTTCCCCCGTCCTATGGACATTACAATCGAGACGAAATCGGCTGACCCTATCTTTATGGATGCAGATCGCCAAAAACTCGAACTGGATATAACACAAGAGTTCGAGTTTGCTGACGGTGAAGCCACGTTACTAATTGACGAAACAAAATGAGGTTTTTGCGCGGACGTGTCTATGTTACGGATTTAGAGCCCGTTAGGGGTTCTGAGCAAGGTAGGACTCGCCCGGTCGTAGTTCTGTCGAATAACGCAATGCACGCTACTTCTCCTGTCGTCACAATTGCCCCTCTCACATCTGCCTCGAATGTCCCAAGACTTTACCGCACCGATGTTTTTGTATCAGCCTCAGAAGCTGGACTCTCAGTAGACTCAGTTGTTATGCTATCCCAAATACGGACAATTGCCAAAAGCAGAATTACCAAAGAACTTGTAGATTTAAGCCCAGCTACGATGGCTCTTATCGAAAAGGCTGCTCGGTTCGCTCTAGACCTATAGCTATATGCCCAAGGTTTACCTACTACTCCACGCGCTTAAACATCTTGCGGGGGGCACCACACATGGAGCAGGTCTCCGGGGCTTCCCCGGCTACAATGTGGCCACAGACCTGACAGACAAAGTAAGGCTCATCTTTTGGCTGCCCTCCCGCCTCAAGGGCTTCAAGCGCCTTCTGGTATAGTTCGTGATGGACTTTCTCTACCTCGTTGGCAAACTCGAAACTAAGCTGAGCCCTCTTATTATTTTCCGACTCTGCCTGCTTAATGAAACCGGGATACATCTGGGTAAACTCGTAGTCTTCCCCCTTGATAGCCGCTCCCAGATTATCCTTGGTTTCCCCGATGCCACCTATAGCCCTAAGGTGACTTCGGGCATGAACCGTCTCCGCATCAGCCGTTGCCCGAAATAATCTGGCTATCTGGGGATGACCCTCCTTTTCCGCCTTGTCAGCAAAGAACAGGTAGCGGCAGTTAGCCTGGCTTTCTCCGGCAAAAGCTTCCTGCAAATTTTCCTGTGTGTCGCCCATTTGAGACCTCCTTCATTTAATCAAATCCAATTATAGTTTATTCACTCTATCTTTTCTACCGTGGTTAAGGTATCAGTTAGATAAGATTCCAGACCCTGTTGCTGGAGATTCAAGTACAGCTTCTCCGCCTGAGCCTTATCCTTTATCAAAGCGAATAGAGACGGTCCCGAGCCGGCGAGGTGGACTTCTTGGGCGCCGGCTTCCAAGAATTGCTGCCAATACTCCCCAAGCCCGGTAAAGCTATCAAGGGCGACATCATCAAACACATTAGACAGGCTAGATGGTGTTACCTCCCCACCCCCGGTTAGCCAGGCGACAAGCCTGTCTGTAATCTGCCCATCTGTGTAGTGTCTAGCCTTCAGGCTGGCATAAAGTCGCTCTGTCTTCCCTGGCATCCTGGGCACCGGTGGCACCATCAGGACAACCCACATATGGGGTAATGGGGGTAAGGGGGTCACCACCTCACCCCTACCCTTGACCACAGCCGTGCCACCATAAACAAAGAAGGCTACATCCGAACCTAACTGTGAGGCTAACTCAAGCAATTCCGGTGGTGATAAGCCCAACCCCCAGAGCTTATTGAGTCCGCGCAAAGTAGCGGCGGCATCACTGCTATCGCCACCCAATCCTGAAACCAAGGGAATACGCTTGCTAACCTCTATTGTTGCCCCATTGGAGCACCCTGTAGCCTGCCGAAGCAAGCTGGTTGCCTTAGATACCAGACTATCCTCTGGAATCAGGTCAGGCATACTGGACTTAAACTCAATATTCTGGCTCAACTGGAAGTGGAGGCTATCACATAGATTTATGGTCTGAATAACACTGCGGATTTCGTGAAAGCCATCCCGGCGTTTAGCCAGAACCTCAAGGGTCAGATTTAACTTAGCTGGCGCCAGAACAGTCAGCATGCGATTCTCCGACCTGGGTAAATACCTGCCACAGTTGTGCCCACTCGTCAAGGGTCAAGGTCTCCGCCCGCCGCTGTGGCACAATACCTGCCCTTCCCAATAAGGACACAACCTCAGGCTTTGATAGTCCCAGACCCTGGGCTAAAGAATTACCTATCTGTTTGCGGGAGGCAGTAAAACCAGCCCGCACCAGCCCAAAAAAGCTGTCTTCATTGGTTACCGCCACCACTGGCTGAGGATATACATCAACCCGCAGTATAGCTGAATCAACCGCCGGCGCCGGATAAAAACACCGACCTGGCACATTGCTGATTATTCTTGGTTCCCCATAAAACTGCACACTGATACTGAGCAGACTCATCTGACCAGGCTCAGCCACAATAACCTCGGCTACTTCCTTCTGCACCATTACCACCATAATTTGAGGCTTAACTGAAGCCTCAAGGAAATGACGCAAGACGGGAGCGGTAATATAATAAGGAAGGTTAGCTACTACCTTGTAGTTAAAAGGGCTACTTATTGCCGAAGGAAACATTGCCTTTTGCTCCCTGAGTAAAGCTTCTGGATTAATACCAAGTATATTCTCATTTATGATAGTAACATTATCAAAAGGAGCCAGGGTCTGTTTTAAGATAGCAGCTAGCTTGCTATCAAGCTCAATAGCAACCACCCAGCCGGCTTGCCTGGCTAGCTCGGTAGTCAATACTCCCAGACCAGGTCCTATTTCCATAATAACATCGGCAGGGGTAAGCTCAGCGGCTGAAGTAATAAGCCCGAGCACCTCCCTATCAATAAGAAAGTGCTGCCCCAGTCCCTTTCTTGCCTTGAGGTCAAAGTGGCGCAACAACCCTCTGGTTTCAGCCAAAAGTGGCTCTACCTTCGGGTAATGCCTTCTATCGGCTACTTTTTTAGCCACCTACTACCCCTACCACAAAAGTTATGAGGTCGTGCACCTGCCCTCGACCTCGCCTCATAGCTTGCCTAAGCCAGCCAGCTCCAGCCAGGTAGCCCTACGGCACCCAGAAGCTACTATTTACCGCTGCTTCCTCTCAGACCTGACGGGGTTCATAGCGCTCTGCCGCGTAGGACCCAGCCTTCAACGCCACTTATCCTAGGTAGTCCCACCAGACAAAGGCCTCAAGTAGGAATTCAACCCTGCTATAGCGGGTTGCAGGTTCAGGGCACCGCTAGCTCCCCATCTAGCACGACCTCGAAAAAATCCTAATCTGTCTACGGTTCTTTGTCAAGCTAGAAGTTATTGCCAGGTGGTTACATTCCATAATTGAGGCGAGCCACCAAGCGCATAGGCAATCTATACTCCACCATCCTGGCCTGCGTAGCTTCTATATCATAAGGAATGCGGTAGAGACTAATAGTCCCGGCTTCACTATCGTAGATAGCATAGCTAGCTCTGGGGTCGCCATCTCGGGGTTGCCCCACACCACCAGGGTTAATAATCAGCCGGTTCTTGGTAAGCCTAAGCACCCCACCAGCCGGGAACTGACTAAAGGAACAAGCACCACCCTCACTATACTCAAATATTAAAGGCACATGAGAATGACCTACCAGACAGAATTGTGACTG
>CAZQRE010000092.1:0-429 GCA_964595695.1 uncultured Dehalococcoidales bacterium | reverse complement strand
TACCCTGATACTGTACAACCTCAGGAGTTAGGTGCGGCCCTGTCCAGCGACAGGCGGTAGCGGCATCGGGGTTAAAATCAGAGGTATCGAGCTTATCTATGGCTGCCCAGTCGTGATTCCCGGCCACGCAGAGATGGTTATACCGGCATAAGAGCTCAAGGCACTGGTGCGGGTCAGGACCATAGCCGACAATATCTCCCAAGCACCACACCTCCTCCACCCCTCCCCTGCCATCAATGTCATCCAGCACCGCGGTAAAAGCAACCAGATTAGCATGGATATCAGCAATAATAGCGTAGCGCATCTATAAAAACTATAACAGCTTTTAGCCGTTATGGCTAGAGGATGTCATTTATCAAGGGGAAGGTTGAAGGAGTAAAGCCTCCGAAGGTGCTTATAAGGTGTCTCCGAACGTGCTTATTGGGTGTC
>CAZQRE010000091.1:0-4058 GCA_964595695.1 uncultured Dehalococcoidales bacterium | reverse complement strand
GTCTAACCGGGCTTGTCCTGACTAAAATGGACGGTGATGCCCGGGGTGGGGCGGCTCTTTCTATCAGGTGGGTTAGCGGGGTGCCTATCAAGTTCATGGGCGTTGGTGAGAAGGTTGATGCCTTTGAGCCCTTTTATCCTGACCGTTTGGCATCACGCATTCTGGGTATGGGTGATATGCTTACCTTGGTTGAGAAAGCTGAGGGGGTGTTTGATGAGAAGCGGGCTAGGGAGCTAACCAAGAAGGCGCGAACTGCCGGCTTTGATTTAGACGACTTTCTAGTTCAGCTAGGGGAGGTTAGGAAGATGGGACCCTTAGCCCAACTGGTTGAGATGCTACCTGGTTTGTCGCAATTAGCTGGGCGACTACCTGAAGGCACTGAGGAGAAGCGGCTAAAGAGGGTTGAGGCTATCATTCTGTCTATGACCCCTGAGGAGAGGCATAATCCAGGTATTATTGATGGTAGCCGACGGTATCGCATTGCTCGGGGTAGTGGTGTGAAACCACAGGATATCAATCAGCTTCTTAACCAGTTTCGTCAGATGCAGAGGCTGATGAAGATGGGTATTGGCGGTAAACTACCCAGGAATTTTATGGGGATGTTTAAGTAGGTCTGGTTACTCTAGGTAATCCTTCAATTTTCGGCTTCGGCTGGGGTGGCGGAGCTTACGAAGTGCTTTGGCTTCTATCTGGCGAATTCGCTCCCTGGTCACATTGAACTCCCTTCCCACTTCCTCGAGGGTTCGGCTTCGTCCGTCCTCAAGACCGAATCTAAGTTGGAGCACTCGCTGCTCACGAGGAGTAAAGCTGGATAGCACCTCATCAATCTGCTCCTTCAAAAGTCGCCTGGTTGCGGCATCAGATGGTGGCAGAGCATTGTGGTCTTCGATAAAGTCACCTAAGTGGCTGTCTTCCTCGTCACCAATAGGTGTCTCTAATGATATTGGCAGTTGCGATACCTTGACAATCTCTCTGACCTTTTCTGGAGTCATTTCCATTTCCAGACCAATTTCCTTGAAGGTAGGCTCTCGTCCGTAGTCCTGGGCGAGGCGGCGGCTTACCCTTAGCAGCTTATTAATGGTCTCAACCATATGAACCGGAATACGAATAGTACGAGCCTGGTCAGCTATAGCTCGGGTAATAGCTTGACGAATCCACCAAGTGGCATAGGTGCTGAATTTATAACCTTTATGATAATCGAATTTCTCCACGGCTCTGATTAAGCCGATATTCCCCTCCTGAATGAGGTCAAGGAGCGACATGCCTCGTCCGATATGTTTCTTGGCTACGCTGACTACTAAACGCAGGTTGGCTTCGGTGAGGTGCCTTTTTGCCTTTCCAGCCTCATGCTCAATATTCTCCAGGTATGCTTCCAGTTGCTTTTCATAAACCTGAATGGAATTAATGAAATCAGTCTCTGTCACCAGATTCTCTATGTCAGCTAGAGAGACGCTATCTCCGATAGCATTAAGGACTTCCTCTGGTAGCAGGTTACTATTTAGTGACAGATTAATCAGAAGCTCCTCTGTTTTGGGTATGGACCTATCTATCTTACCAGCGATAGCCTGGATTAGTTGCTGATTTATCTCACCATCGATGCTATCTTGCAATTTAGTATTGTAGATGGTCTCTAGAAAGCTAGCGGTAGGTGTTAAATCAAGCTGTTCTTGGAGGAGATGGATGATGGTCGAAGCCTGCTCCAACTCCTTGAGCATAGTAACTATTATTTCAGTTACCGAAGGCGACCTTCCATATCTGTGTAGGTAGTCTTGTTTAATTTCATTGATGTGTCTACCCTTCTCTATCTTTCTGGCTAAGACCTTTTCACCTTCAGCGGTGAGAAGGTGCACTCTACCAATTTCATGAAGGTACATACGAACCGGGTCATCTATTACGTCAGTCTCTTCAAATTGTTGTAGTGGTGTTTCTAACTCTAAATTTACCTCGGGTTCAGGTTTCTCAATTTCGAGAGGCTTTGCCTCATGCCATAGTTCACTCGGCTCAATTATGCCTTTAGACTCTATTTTCTCCTCAGGTTCGGGAGAAGAGGCGGGCAAAACATCTGGCACTTCCGATTCAGACTTAGCGCTTGGCTTTTCATCTGGAAGCAATTCCTCATCGTCCTGATTTTGGGGTGGCAACCATCCCGGGTTGTCGTTATTCTTTAAGCTCATTCCTCACCTCCTTGGCTTCTGACCTCCTCCGACCCTTTTGAGCAAAAACCTCTCCCAGTTGAATACTGACTTCTATCCCCTGCTCCTGAAGCTTAGCCAGCTCGGCAGCAGTGCCTCCTAATTCAGCTTCCAGGGCTAATACTGCTCCTTTTTTTATCTCCAGACTGCGGAGGAACTTTTCCCGCAGCCGCAGAATGCAGTCGGTAAAGGAATATTTGCGCTCTGTTTCGCTGGCGGGGGGTAAGTCCTTGGTTATTAGCGAATCAAGGTGCTCCCAAATTGTAGTATCAAGCTCTGCCTTAAGTGATGGCAGGTCGCTGGCTTGCTGCCAGGCGATAAAGATTTCATGGTTTTCACTATTTTCGAAGTATTCAGCTGAAAGACCCTGGCAGCTATCTTTAAGCTCTGGGTGCTGCAGCATGAGGGCAAGGCAGTATTCCTCAACGGGGCTGGAGAGAAGTGGCTGCAGGGCGTGGGTCACAGATTCCTGACTTGGCTCTTTAGCCCAGCGTCTACCTTGGCTAGGTTTAATTTTTCTGAGAGCAGCTTCTATGCTTCGCTCACTGACCTTGACCAATCTAGCCAGTTTTTGTAAATAATGCGCCTGGCGCACGGTGTCCTTTATCTCAGCAATGATGGGGAGAAGCTTATCTACGGCTAGAGATTTACCCCTGGCTGTAGTCAGGTCAAGTTCAGCGGTAGCCATATTGAAGGTATAATCAATCACCGGTAAAGCCTCTTCTACCAGCTCTTGCCAGGTTTTAGTATCTTGTTTAATAACATCATCAGGGTCTTTTCCTCCAGGCAGGATGATGACCTTTACCTCGGCATCAAGGGTATTTTCATAGCTGACACCGCGCAGCATTGCTTCCTCACCAGCAACATCGGCATCAAGAGCCAAAGCTATATTTTTGGTTAGCCTCTTTAGAGTGCTGACCTGCTTCTCATTAACCGCCGTTCCCATAGAGGCAACAACATTGTTGAAACCATTCTGGTGGGCGGTGATAACATCCATGTAGCCCTCGACAATTACTGCCATATTTTGCTGTCTAATAGCTGACGAGGCAAGGTTTATGCCATACAGGCTACTGCTCTTGTCAAAGAGGGGCGTCTGTGGCGAGTTGAGGTATTTAGGTAGTGAATCATCAAGCGCCCTTGCCCCAAAACCGCTAATGTGTCCTCTGATGTCATATATGGGGAACATTAACCGATTGCGAAATCGGTCGTGGGTTTTTCCACCCTCTGCCTCTATCACTAAACCGGCTTCAAGTAGTTCATTCTCGGTATAGTCTCTCTCTCTTAGATATTGCTTTAGAGCTTCCCAGCTATCTAAACTAAAGCCTAACTGGAAGTTAATTATGGTTTCTGGTGACAGACCCCGGCTGGCTAAGTAGTCTCTTGCCTTTTCCCCAGCCGGAGAGTTAAGGAGTAGATTGTGAAAATATAGGGCAGCAGCCTCATTAACTTGATATAACCTTTCCCTCTCATCTTTTCCGGTATCTTGCTCAAATCTTGATGGGATGGTAACCCCTGCCTTTTGGGCGAGAAGACGCAGGGCTTCGCCAAAGTCAATGCCATCTTTTTTCATAATAAAGGAAAAGATATCGCCGCCGGTATTACAGGCGCCAAAGCAATGCCAGGTCTGCTGTTCAGGATAGACGAAGAACGAAGGGCGCTTTTCAGAATGAAACGGGCATAGCCCCCTGAAGGTTCGTCCCGCCTTGGTCAATTTGGTATGCTGGCTGATAACCTCAACGATATCGGTTCTTTGTTTTACCTCGTCTATAACGCCCATCTTATTATTTTGTAACCCTATCCCCTTTATCCCCTTCCCCTTATCAAGGGGAAGGGGAAGCATGGGTTATGAAGGGGCTTCGCCCCTTC
>CAZQRE010000090.1:0-4135 GCA_964595695.1 uncultured Dehalococcoidales bacterium | reverse complement strand
ATGGGCGGTTAGCTCAGTTGGTTAGAGCACCTGCTTTACACGCAGGGGGTCAGAGGTTCAAGTCCTCTATCGCCCACCATTTGCAAAAGTGTAACAAAAAATTAGCTAATTGCTACCAAGATTCCGCTGTCTTATTCCTGCTCACAACCAAGCCTCTACAGACAACTCCTCATCTGACTCCGCACTTAGAATTTCTCGAGGCTGAGCAGCTACCTGTTCTATTATCAGCCCTTCTTGGCTTTTAGTATTCCCCCAGAGGTTAAATAAGGTTAGTGTTCACAATCTGATAGGCTAGGGGTAGTGCTGCGCACCAACACCGGGGTACTAAACCTTTCACTGATGTCAAAGGCATACGCCATAAGGTCATAGGCTTCCTGGCTATCACTGGGCTCCAGCATGGGCACTTTAGCCAGTTTGGCATAGTGGCGGTTATCTTGTTCATTCTGAGAGCTGTGCATTCCCGGGTCGTCGGCACAGACCACGACCATTCCGGCATTGACCCCAGTGGTTGAGGCAGCCATAAACGGGTCGCTGGCCACATTCAGCCCTACATGCTTCATAGATACCAGCGAGCGAGTCCCAGCATAGGCTGCCCCCAATGCAACCTCCATGGCCACCTTCTCATTTGTTGACCATTCCGCATAGATATCGTCAAAGCGAGCTATAAATTCGAGTATCTCGGTACTTGGGGTTCCAGGATAAGCTGTAGCTACCCCTACACCAGCGTGGTAGGCTCCCAGAGCCAGAGCTTCATTTCCGGAGAGCAATTTTACCACTTTGGCCACTGTTTATCTCCTCCAGGCTAATCACTCCAAAGGCAGCAACTCGACCTAATGCTTACATACTGTGCGTAAAGGCGTTAGGCGGGACTGGTGCCCAGCATCGGTATGGGTAGCACTAACTCCGTTTACTCAATCTGCTGCGAGTCGAAGGTTTACGGTAACAAATTAGCACCCGATTGCTTTCGCTGTCAAGCCTAGTTTGGAAGGGGTTTGACAGTTTGTATTTCTTGTGATAGACTAGGTCTAAGAAAAGCTGAGTATAGGGTATGTTAGTTTATATTGGTCTCCAGGGATTATATTATATGTATTATTTTACGGGGCGCACAAGGTGCGCTTGGGAGGCTTTGGTATGAAACTATAATTACATTAACCGATAACAAATCTAAAGCCAGAAGTTTAAAAAGAACCCTCCCAAGCGGAGGGTGCTTCTATTTTAGGCGACTAAAACGGCTAACCCAAAGGAGATTGCATCCAGGGAAAGCACTCAGGCTTTAGTAAGGTCATAAAATATTGGGGGGGGTTAAAAAATGATAATAATGAAAACCGATGCCACACAGGAACAAATAGCCCAAGTAACAAGAGAAATAAAAAAATATGGGCTAAGAGCCGATGTTTCTAAGGGAGCTTTCCGGACTGTGATTGGGATAATAGGAGACGAAACTGAAGTAGATTTTGCTCGTCTGGCGCTTCTACCTGGGGTAAAAGAGGCGATGAGAATTGAAACCCCTTATAAACTAATCAGCAGGGAATACAGCAAACTCATTGAAGGTGAGAGTGAGCGTAGGGTAATTAAAGTAGGAAACATCGAGATAGGCGGCGATGAGCCGGTATTCATAGCTGGACCCTGTGCTGTGGAGAGCAAAAATCAGCTACTCAGAATTGCAGAAGGGATAAAAAAGGCCGGGGCTCACATCCTGAGAGGAGGCATTTTTAAGCCAAGAAGCTCAGTTCACTCGTTCCAAGGGCTGGGGGCTGGGGGTCAGGAAAAGGCAGAGGAGGCTTTAGACTGGCTGCGTGAAGCTGGGCAGAAATTCGAATTGCCAGTAATAACCGAAATAAGAGGGGAAGCACAAGTTGACTTGGTGGCAGAGTATGTTGATATACTCCAAATAGGAGCCAGAAATATGTATGACCAAGACCTGCTCACCAAGGTAGCCAATAAAGGTAAGCCCGTCCTGTTTAAACGGCATTTCGGTGCCGGTATTGAGGAATTCTTGTCTTTTGCTGAATATATGGTGGCTGAGGGCAATAAGGACATCATCTTGTGCGAAAGAGGAATAATACCTATCGGCAAAGGCAAGAACTATACAAGATATACCCTTGACCTTGCCGCCATCCCAGCGATTCAGAAAGAAACTTACCTACCTGTATTCGCTGACCCCAGTCATGCCACCGGTCGCCGAGACCTTATCTTCAATATGAGTTGTGCCGCTATAGCCGCCGGAGCCAGTGGATTGATGATTGAGGTGCACTATAACCCGGCGGAGGCACTGGTTGATGGACAACAGATGATTACGCCCGATGAACTCAAGGATGTCATCGATGCCTGCCAGAGAATCAGTAAACTGATTGTGCCGATGAGAAATAAAAAATAAGGCAATATCAAGTGAGAAAAATTAAGGTAAGGCTTGGCAGTAACAGCTACAACATCTATATAGGTTCAGGTCTACTTACGCAGACCGGACGCCAGTTAAAAGAAAATGGGTTTGCCGATAAGCTAGTAATTATCACCAACCCCATAGTGAAAGGGCTATATGGCAATACTCTAAAGCAGAGTCTCACCACAGAAGGCTTCAAGGTAACTGTCTTGCAAGTTCCTGATGGGGAAGAGCAAAAATCACTAGAGGTTGCCGGTAGACTATACAATGAGTTGACCGACCTTTATTGTGAAAGGACAACGCCCATCCTAGCCTTAGGTGGTGGGGTTATCGGAGACCTGACTGGATTCGTGGCTGCCACCTATTTACGGGGAGTGCCGCTGATACAAATACCTACCACCCTACTAGCTCAGGTCGATAGCAGTATCGGGGGTAAGGTGGCAGTAAACCATGGTCGGCTGAAAAATAAAATCGGGGCATTCTATCAGCCGAGACTGGTAATCTCAGACATCGCTACCTTAAGAACCCTTACCACCAAGGAACTTAGCGAGGGACTGGCAGAGGTCATAAAATATGCAGTGATTGGGGATAAAGAGTTCTTCGCCTATCTTGAGAAAAATCTTGACCGCATAAAATTGCTTGACGAGAGATTGCTCGAGGAGATTGTTTATAAGTCAGCCAAAATTAAAGCTGAAGTAGTCGAAAAGGATGAGAAGGATTTAGGTTTACGAAATATTTTGAACTATGGACATACGGTAGGGCATGCTATAGAATCAGCTTCAGATTTCAAGGTGGAGCATGGGAAAGCGGTTGCGCTCGGGATGCTAGCCGCGGGGAGAATCTCAAATAAGCTGGGGCTACTGGATAAAAATGAGCTAATCCGGCTGAAGGACATTATCCAAAGAGCCGAGCTGACAACAGAACTTCCAGACCTTGAGGTAGAAAGGATAATCCAGGCGATAAGACATGACAAGAAGATTTTGAGAGGTAAGATAAGATTCGTCCTACCCAAAACGCTAGGCAGCGTATTCATTACCGATGAAGTAAGCCTTTCTCTGGTAGAACAGGTTTTGGTTAATTGGAATGAAGAGACCTAGAATTTGTGCCGTCATCGTAAATAATGACCTTGAAGCAGTAAAGGAAGTTAAGCCGCTCGTTGACCTGTTTGAGGTTCGCATAGACCTCATCGGTGATGGCTGGCAGGAACTGGTTAAGCAACTTAAGAAACCGTGGATTGCTTGTAATAGAAGGGTCGACGAGGGGGGCAGATGGGATAAGGGCGAAACAAGAAGGATAGAGGAGCTGCTTAAAGCCATTGAGCTGGGGGCGGAGATAATTGACATCGAGCTTAGAACAAGAAACCTGGACGAAGCTGTACAAAAAATTAAGAATAGGGCAAAATGCCTCCTGTCATTTCATGATTTGAAAGGAACGCCCTCCCTTGATAGGATGAGAGAAATTGTTCAAAGACAATTAAAGGCGGGCGCCGATATATGTAAGATAATTACTACCGCCCAAAGCTTTGAAGACAATTTGACTGTCTTGCAGCTCATTGTCGACTTTCCCCAGACAAGAGTGGTTTCGTTTGCTATGGGTCCATTGGGTTTCGCCAGTAGGGTTCTTTGTCCGCTAGTTGGCGGAGATTTTACCTACGCCTCAACTGAGAAAGGCAGGGAGTCTGCCCCGGGACAGATAACGGTAACTGACTTAAGGAAGCTCTATGAAATGATGGCAAGATGAGAAACAAGGCTATAT
>CAZQRE010000089.1:0-4145 GCA_964595695.1 uncultured Dehalococcoidales bacterium | reverse complement strand
GACAGTCGTGACAGACCTTTCACCAGCCCCGCATCCGAGATAGTCAACGACAACCGGATATAACCCTCACCGTTTTTGCCATAAGTTACCCCTGGGGTAACTACTACTCCAACCTTCTCCAGTAAATCAGTAGCCAGGTCGGCAGAGGTATAGCCCTGGGGAACCTTAGCCCAGACATATAGCCCTGCCTTTGGTGTTTTGGCTTCAAGCCCGAGGCTATTTAACATATCAATGACCAGGTCACGACGCCTCTGGTAAATAGCATTGTGCTTCTGAATGCAATCCTGGGCTCCAGTCAAAGCCTCAATGGCAGCGTATTGAATAGCCTGGGGAATCCCTGAATCTAAATTCGACTTAACCCTCTTCAGGGCGTCTATCATCTCGGCGTTACCTACCACCATTCCCACTCGCCACCCGGTCATATTATAGCTCTTGGACAGGGAATGAAACTCCACTCCTGCCTCCTTAGCCCCATCTGCCTCCAGAAAGCTAACCGGTTGATAGCCATCAAAGGCAACCTCGGAATATGGTCCATCATGACAGATAGCCAGGTCATGCTGTCGAGCGAATTCAACTACCTTATTGAAAAAATTAAGGTCAGCCACGGCACCGGTAGGGTTATTCGGGTAGTTGAGCCACAGCAGCCTGGCTCTTTTCAGGACATCGTCAGGTATAGCATCCAAATCAGGCAGAAAACCGTTCTCGTCAAGGAGTGGCATATAGTAAGGCTCACCACCTGCCAAAATAGTGCTTATCGAATAAACGGGATAGCCGGGGTCAGGCACTAAGGCGATATCCCCCGGGTCGATAAAGCATAAAGCAATATGGGCAATACCCTCCTTGGCACCAATAAGGGGTAACACCTCTGAATTAACATCAAGGGAAACACCAAAGCGCTTCTTATACCACCCAGCTATAGCTTGGCGCAATTCAGGTAAGCCCTCAGTCTCCGGATAGCGATGATTAGCTGGGTCTTGTGCTGCCTGACACAGCCTGGCAATGATATGGGGGGGTGTCGGCATATCAGGGTCACCAATGGCGAAGGTAATTATATCTTCACCCTTAGCCCTCTTCTCAGCAATCTTCTTATTAATTTCAACAAAAAAATATGGTGGTAGATTTTCTATTCGTTTCGCCATTCTCATCTCAGCTATACCTCATCTGCCCATTCTCCAGTAAATACTACCTCAGCCGGACCGCTAAGGAATACCTCCCCTACCCCACTCCACTCCACCTCCAATATACCGCCTGGCAGTTTTATGTCTACCCTATTATCAATATAACCATGCAGTTGAGCCAAAACAGCTACAGCGCAGGCGCCACTGCCGCAAGCCATTGTCTCCCCTACCCCCCGCTCCCACACCCTGGCTTCTATCTGCTGTCGGCTTATTACCCGGGCTATCTCAAAATTCACCCGGTTGGGAAATAGCTCGTGCTGCTCCACTTCTGGTCCTATCTGGGATAATGGGAAATCGGATATAGAGTGTTGGCAAAAATAAACAGCGTGCGGATTGCCTATAGAGACGAAGCTCATTAATAGTTCCTCGCCATTTATTGTAACTGGGTAATCCAGTATCGGTTTTATGTCAACTAAATTCCCTTCGCCCGTCCCTACCACTACTGGAATGTCTTTAGCTCCAAATCTTGGTTCACCCATACCAACCTGAATTCTAGGTAGCTCACCTTCCGTCTTCAGAAGCCTAGCCTTTCTTATGCCGGCTATGGTTTCGACTGATATTTCTTGATCGCTGCTATTAACCAATCCCTTATGTAAAGCATATTTAGCCACGCATCTCAAGCCATTGCCACAAGCCTCGGGCCCGGAGCCATCAGGGTTGAACACGCACATCTGAAAGTCAGCCACATCCGAAGGCAGAACCAGCAATAAGCCGTCACCGCCGACACCAAAGTGACGGTCACATATAGCCCTTGCTACCTGCGACCAATCACGCTGCCTATCACTGGTCTCCACCAGTATAAAATCATTTCCTGCACCCTGTAGCTTAGTAAAATTCATGGTTTATCAACCTCACCCCCTTTATCCCCCTCTCCTTTCAAGGCGAGGGGGAAGCATAAGTTTTGAAGGGGCTTCGCCCCTTCAAGCTTCCCTGATGAGCGACCCTAACTTACTCATCCCTTATAAATTTAGCTAGTGGTGTTGTGATTTGCGACTCCACCTTACATTGTATATCAAACCACTGTATTCTATCATCTTTTAGGTGAAACCAGCTATACTGGTGGCGGACAAATCGGTGAGTTTCAAACTTGATTTGCTCTATGGCAGAAGCCAGGGTTAGCTCATTCCTGAGAAACATACCAATCTGCTTGTAGCCTATGCCAGACATAGCCGGCAGATTAAAGTTATAGCCCATATTCACCAGCTTTTCTACTTCTTGAACTAAGCCTTGCTCTATCATTCTATCAACCCTTAAGTCAATTCTACGATATAGCTCTGCCCTATCTGCAGTTAGACCCAATATGAGGGTATTAAACGGTGGTGCCTGCTTATGCTGAAGCTGAGAAAAGGGAGTTTCGGTACTTTTGTACACTTCAAGCGCCCGTATTATGCGGCGGACATTACGCCGGTCAATCCTCATCGCTGCCACTGGGTCAACCTTCATCAGTTCCCGATAAAGCTCGTCCGTCCCAACCCTGGCTGCCTTTTCCTCAAAGTTATGTCTATATTTCAGGTCAGGCGGGACTTGTGGTATTCCCCAGCCTTCTAATACTGCCCAGATATACAGCCCAGTACCACCGACTAATAGAGCTAATTTACTGCGCTGCCCAATGTCCTTAATAGCCTTGTAAGCTAGCTGTTGATACTGAGCCAGACTAAAATCCTCATCAGGATTAACTATATTGACCAGATGATGGGGGACAAGGGATAGCTCTCGGGGGCTGGGTTTAGCCGTGCCAATATCCATATGACGGTATACCTGCCGGCTATCAGCACTCACTATCTCTGCATTAAAAGTCTGAGCCAGGCGAATAGCCAGCTGACTCTTGCCGATGCCAGTGGGACCAACTATAGCTACTAATTGGTTCATTCTCTAAATCTATTTAGTAACCCCATCCCCTTTATCCCCTTCCCCTTATCAAGGGGAAGGGGAAGTTTATTATATAAGAGAGGCTTCGCCTCTCTAGTACTCCCTCGCTACCGTCCCTATTAAGCACCTTCTCCTTAACAAATAGAAATCAGGCTGGATTGTCTAAGCTGGGTGAACTTAGGGGAAAAAGACTAGGCATAACATGAGAGCTAAGTATAACGCCTTCTCTTACCATACTCTTCAGCTAATTGCGCAAATTGACTCCACTTTAATACACGACCAAAGTTATAGCCACTAGAAAGCCAAAAAAGATTTCCCTGACTGATTTTAAGGTCACCAAGCTTTACGTTGTTTTCCCTTACTTCAAACACAATATCATTAGCACCAACGATCATTCGAGGTATATTTGTGATTGTTACCTGATGAGAAGCCATATTTACCTCCTTTCTCCCGTGTAGTTTTTCATAGGCATTGTAGTTTCTATATCTGAATCAGTCAATATGGCTGAAGTGACCTTTGATTTCTGAGGTCTGCCTGACAATACTTAAAAATTGGTCTGCATTTAGGCTTGCCCCGCCGACGAGGACGCCATCTATCTCAGGTTGCTGGATAAACTCGGCAATATTGTCAGCGGTAACACTGCCACCGTATAGAATACACATATCCTGCGCAATCTTATCATTATATAATCTTGAGATATTTCGGCGAATAAGAGCAATAGTCTCATTCGCCTGTTTACCGGTAGCTGCCTTGCCCGTGCCAATAGCCCAAACCGGCTCATAGGCTATTATCAAGCCGCTGAGATAATCTATCCCAGCCAGAGATGACCTTAACTGCTCGGTTAATACCTCTTTTGTTCTTCCTGTCTCATTCTCCTCAAATGATTCCCCGATACACAAAATAGGCTTGAGACCAGCTCTCAGCGCCGCCACAATCTTCTTATTAACAATCTCCCCGGTCTCGTTAAAATAGTGCCTGCGCTCAGAGTGTCCGATGATAACAAATTCACACAGGGCGGCAAGCATTAGTGGCGAAATCTCCCCGGTATAGGAGACCATTTCCTCAAAGTATATATTCTGTGCTCCTACTTTTATTGAG
>CAZQRE010000088.1:0-4167 GCA_964595695.1 uncultured Dehalococcoidales bacterium | reverse complement strand
TATCCCCTTCATGCAAGGAATACCTCTTCCTATTCTAGGGGAAGGGGAAGATAATCATGATATGAATGTATCTTCCTATCATAAGGAGGATTAAGGGGGTAAGGCTTCGCCCTAAGGACAAAAGCCCAAAGGGTTGATAAACAATCTTTACTCCTTTGTTTTTGAGTGCTATCTAGGGCTGTGATATAATAGCAAGGCGAGGTAGGATGAATTATGCTAGACCGTTTGGAAATAATAGAGAAGCGTTACCAAGAGCTAAACCAACAAATGGCTATGCCTGAGGTAACATCTGACCCAAAACAACTACAGATGCTAGCTCAGGAAAAAGCCAGCATTGAGAGCTTGGTAACCAAGTATAGGGAATATAAAGCAACGGCTAAGTCACTGGAAGAAACAAGGGCAATGATAAGTGATGAGCTGGATGGCGAGATGGCGACCTTAGTCAAACAAGAGGTAGAAAGCCTTGAGTCACAACTGGACCATCTGCTCAAAGAGCTAAGGCTCGCCCTCCTGCCCAAGGATGCTAATGATGAAAGGAACATCATTATGGAAATCCGGGCTGGGGCTGGTGGTGAAGAAGCTCAATTGTTTGCTGCTGACCTCTTCCGTATGTATAGTCGGTATGCCCAAGCTAAAGGTTGGGAGATAGACATTATTGATTGCAACGAAAGCGGCATAGGTGGCTTTAAGGAAATCATATTTGAAATAAAGGGCAAAGGTGCTTTCAGCCGACTCAAGTATGAAAGTGGGGTTCACCGGGTGCAGCGGGTGCCTATCACCGCATCTCTGGGTAGAATGCATACCTCAACAGCTACGGTAGCTGTTCTCCCTGAGGCCGATGAGGTAGAGGTGTCTATCAATCCTGATGACTTGAGAATTGACATCTACCACAGTCGGGGTGCTGGAGGACAGAATGTAAATAAGGTAGCTACCGCTGTCCGCATTACCCATCTACCTACAGGTATTGTAGCTGTTTGCCAGGATGAGCGCTCGCAACTAAGGAACAGGACAAAAGCAATGTCCGTGCTTCGAGCCCGACTCCTGAATATTGAACAGGACAAACAGGAAAAGAAAATAGCCAAACAGCGCCGCTCCCAGGTAGGTACTGGCGACCGTGCTGAAAAGATACGAACCTACAATCCCCCTCAAGACCGTGTTTCTGACCACCGCATTGGTCTAACCCTCCATAACCTGCCCCGAATCATGGAAGGAGAACTCGACGAGCTTATCGATGCCCTAGCCAGCAGTGACCAGGCGAAACAGTTAGAGGAGCAACTGGCGTGACCCTAAAACAGGCTCTGAGTCGTGCCAGAGGAATTCTTGCTGACGGTAATATAGAAGATGCCCGTCTGGAGAGCGAGCTACTGCTAAGGCATACTCTGAAAATAAGCCAAGTTCAGCTATATCTAGACCTTGACCGTGAACTAAGCCTCAACCAAGAGCAAACCTTCTGGCAGCTAATTAAACGCCGCCTGGACGGTGAGCCCACCGCCTATATAACCGGACATCGTGAGTTCTATGGACTTGATTTCTATGTTGACCCCAGCGTCTTCATCCCCCGACCGGAAAGTGAACTACTGGTAGAAAAGGCACTTGACCTGACTCAAAATCACCCGGTGTCTACTATAGCCGAAATTGGCACCGGTTGTGGGGCTATTGCCATCAGCCTGGCGCTAAAACTACCACAAGCTAAAATCTATGCCACCGATATATCAGCCCCTGCCCTCAAGGTCGCCCTAGTTAACTGCCAGAGACATGGGGTAGTAAATAGAATTTGCCTTCTCCACGGCGATATGCTCGACCCCCTACCTGAGCCTGTTGACCTCATAGTGGCTAACCTTCCTTATGTTAGTGAATTAGAAATGCCTGATTTAGCAAATTTTGAGCCGCTGCTGGCACTAGACGGAGGCTCAGACGGATTAGAAAAGATACACCAGCTATGCCAGCAAGTAACGGATAAGCTTCGCCCTGACGGCTGTCTGCTTCTGGAGATTGGACAAGGGCGAGGAAAAGAAGTAACTACCTGCCTGCGTAGTCTATTCCCCTCAGCTAAAATAGAAGTCGCCCCAGACTTGAGCGGCATAGACCGGGTGGTTAGCCTCCGCTTGACACATAACCCCCTCGGTGCTAAATTAATCAACTAGGTTTTACCCAAGGATAAAGAGCAAGCTATGAAAAGAAGGAGGAATAAGCATTATGAATATGATTGTCTGCGTCAAGCAGGTGATTGACCCTGAGGCACCACCAGCCAGCTTCAAGATTGACCCATCCAGTAATAAGGCAGTGCCACCACCGGGGGTGTCACCTGTAATCAGCCCCTTTGATGAGCAGGCAGTAGAAGCAGCCCTAAGAATCAAGGATGCCCAGGGGGGTAAAATCACGGTAATAAGCCTAGGCGTCAACCTGCTACGGGATGTGGTAAAGAAACCACTATCTATGGGGGCTGATGAGCTTATCCTATTAGAGGATGAGGCTTTTGCTGAGGGGGATAGCTGGTCAACCGCCTATGCCCTGGCTATGGCTATCAAAAAGATAGGCGACTATGACATCATCTTCTGCGGCAGGCAGGCTGCTGACTGGGATGCGGGGCAAGTAGGCTCAGGCATCGCTGAGATACTGGGGCTGCCTAGTGTAACTGTAGCCAAGAAAGTAGACATCACCGATGGTAAGGCAAGGGTAGAGAGAGTAACCGCTGATGGCTACGAGGTTGTTGAGGTATCTCTACCTGCCTTGATTACAGTAAGCAATGAGCTCGGTGAGCCTCGCTATGCCACCCTGAAGGGGATAATGGCCACCAAGAAGAAGGAACCTACTATCTGGAAGCCAGCCGACATAGGTGTTGAGGCGTCTCAAGTCGGTGCTGCTGGCCGACGCACCGGTCTGCTCAAGCTTTTCCAACCAGTTCGTGAAGGCAAATGTGAGATTATAGAAGGGGCCACCCCGGAAGAGGCAGCGGTTAATCTAGCCCTGAAACTCAGGGAAGCCAAAATACTATGAAAGCGTCATGGCTTAAGTCCACAACCAATCAGGAAAATAATCTACTCTTACCGTCATTGCGAGCGAAGCGAAGCAATCCCGTCTTAGAGATTGCTTCGTCGAGTTCCCTCGCTTGCGCTCGGGACAAGCCTCGCAATGACAGGGAAAAACGATGAGGTCAAGCTATTTTCATACCAAAGGGTCTTTCACCCAAGATTAAGGAGGTAAATCTATGGCTGAATATAAAGGTGTTATGATTCATTGCGAGGTTAGCCAAGGAAAGCTATCGCCAATTGCCACTGAATTGCTGGGTTGCGGTAGGAAGCTGGCTGATGACCTGGGACAGGAATTATGCGCTGTGTTGGTCGGCAGTGATATAACTGGTTTAGGTCAAGAGGCTATTGCCTTTGGCGCTGATAAAGTATACGAAATTAATGACCCACTGCTTAAAGATTACCAGACGGATTCTTATGTAATAGTTATGGAGAAGGTAGTAAAGCAGGCAATGCCCCAGATTCTCATTCTGGGACAAACATCCATCGGTCGTGACCTGGCACCCAGGCTAGCCTTCAGGCTGGATACCGCCGCCGCTATGGACTGTGTGGAGCTGGCTATTGACCCCGACTCAAAGCAGCTACTACAAACCAGGTCTGTCTATGGAGGAAATGCTCTGGCTACCTTCACTTCGGCTTGTTATCCTCAAATAGCTACGGTAAGAGCCAAAGCCATGACACCCCTGGAGCCAGATGCCTCAAGGCAGGGGGAAGTCATTACTATTGAGGCTGACCTTGACCCATCAGCCATAAGAACTAGAGTCTTAGAGAAGGTGCCAGAGGAAGTAGCCGGGATAAAACTGGAGGAGGCTGAGGTAGTAGTTGCTGGGGGTAGAGGTATTGGCAGCGCTGATGGTTTTAAGCAACTGGAAGAGCTAGCTAGAGTGCTGAAGGGGGCAGTAGGCGCTAGCCGACCGCCCTGCGATAACGGTTGGGTGCCAGAGACGGCACAGGTAGGGCTTACCGGCAAGATTGTTACCCCTGACCTTTACATTGGTGTGGCTCTTTCTGGTGCCAGCCAGCATATGACTGGCTGTTCCGGTGCCAAGAATATCGTCGCCATAAATAAAGACCCTGAGGCAAATATTTTCAAGGTAGCCCACTTTGGCATAGTTGAAGACTGGAAAAAGGTGCTTCC
>CAZQRE010000087.1:0-4193 GCA_964595695.1 uncultured Dehalococcoidales bacterium | reverse complement strand
TGAAATTGGCTTAGAGATACCAATAAGAGGCAAGGCAAAGTTGGCCACTACCCCTGAGAACATAACAAAGGCAAGGCTCAACCCCACCGAATATAGCAGGCTTTCTATTATGCCTACATTATGAATTTTTAGGATTCTGAGAATGAGAATACCGGGAATAAAGGTAAGGAAGACGAAGCCAACGATTTGCCTTAAGCCAGGGACATCAAAGCCCAAGCTAGCCAGTCCGATTAACCCTGATGTAGCTAGTAAAATAGCCAGTGATAATCTCAGGCATTTTTTGATTTCCCAATCATTAGGTGGAATCACTTGCCGATAACCTCATCAAATATCTGCTTGAGCTTTTGGTTCCTATAGTTAATGGAATGTTTCCCTGTCTCCACCTCCTGCCTCGCCGCTTTTCCCATCTTCCTTCTTAATTCCTTATCCTCTATCAAGAGGCTGGCTTTCTCCACCAACTCCTGTATTACCTTGGGGTCAGTGCTCAAGCTCGCATTTTTCCATTGTTTGGGACCGGTCATGGGACGGGTAGCATAGCTTCCCGAATAATATGACACTATTTCGGAGCTTCTGATAATAAAGCCGGTTACCCCATCGGTTACTAACTCTCGGTTACCGTATACATCGGTGGCAATAATAGGCAATTCATAGCTCATAGCCTCTAGGATAACCCCAAATGGCGTATCGTGCCCTGGAAACAAGAAAATATCAGCCGACTTATATTCCTGTTCCAACTGCTCCCAGGGGATTGGTTTCTCGATGAGCTTTATATTGCTAAATGTTTGGCACATTGCTTTATATTGCTGCGGGATTTCTGTTCTGAGAATTAGCTCTAGGTTATTGTATTTTTCATTAAGGATAGCAAAGGCTTCCAGAACCTCTTTTCCTCCCTTAAGGTGAAAGTTATAATCGGAGCGTCCTTTCATGTGAGTTGAGCCGACAAAGAGGAGCTTGACCTTGTCATTATAACTCTTAATAAAGTCCTTGGGGGGGGCAGCCAGGGGGACAACTTCTATCTTGTGCTCAAAGTCGGCGCAGTCCAGATTCAAAAAGAAGGAGTTTCGGGCTACTTCGCTCCAAGTAATAATCTTCCGACAATAAGGGGAAGCCAGAGTTTGTTCCACCCTCCTTTTAAGCAACCGGAAGAATGTGTAGCTCCATCCGGTGAGCATTTCTGGCCACTCTACCTGGATTACCCATGGCTCCTTTCTAAAGACTAAATGGTTCCAGGCAAATGTTAGGCAAGTTCCTTCCGGTGGCTTTTTGAAAACTGCCTCTACCTTCGGCTTAATATAGTGCCAGGGTAAAGAGGCTAAGCCTACTTTATAGAGGTAGGACTCCAGCATAGAATGACCTTTAGCCCCAATCTTATCCCAGAATCCGGCGGTGGTGACAAACTCATACCCCGGTGGGGGATACAAAAAGACCGCTTGATGGGAAGAGAGTATCTGACCCGCTGGCTCAAAATATATCTTTCTACTCATATTAACTACTCTATTTACCCAGGGATTCGCCGACCGTTTTGACCCATTTACATTGTCGCTACTGGCTTTTGCCCCTCAACTGCTATCCAAGAGGCAAGCCCGGCGGGATAAAACTTTAGAAGCGGCAAAAAAGGGGTCCCCTTTAGCCCGATAGCTTCAGGAATCAGCAGGGGTTGAAATTTTAGGTTAGAAAAGAGAGCAAAGAGACTTTTCACCTCTTTCATGCTAAAAGCTTTTGTTCCCGGGCTCTCCACAAACTCACTCATTATTTTTGATAATGAGGTAAATGGTTTCCCCCTAAGAAGTCCATACTTAAGGTAAGCCACCCACCCCATTGTAGAAAATCGGTGATAGACCATCGCCTTTATATAGCCGCCTGGCTTTAGCACCCGATATATCTCTTTTATGGCTCGGCTAGTATCAGGGGTATGATGTAAAACTCCCCATGAATAAACTAAATCAAATTGCTCAGAGGGAAAAGGCAGGTTCTCACCGTCGCCTACAATGACCTCGGCATTTAATCCATAATGGTGGAGCCGCTTCTTAGTTAGCTCTACCGAGTGTTGGCTCATATCAATGCCATAGGCTCTAGCTTGGGCACGAACAAACTGAATAAAATCAGTCCCACAGCCACAGCCTACCTCTAAGACCTTCTTCCCCCGCCATCTGGTAAACTGAACAAAGGAATGAATAAATGACTGGTCTTCATAGCGGCTGTCCTCTATTCTTTCAAAGAACTCCAAGCTTCCCTCGGGAGACGGTCTCCCGGCACGGGTATTGCACGGCTCCTCATCCCAATACTCTTGCACTTGCCTCTTACCAAATTGCAAAGTTCACCTCTGTTAAGTAGGGGATAGCCCAATAGCGAAATACTCTAGCCTTTGACTGAATTCTGAGCGGTCGAAAACCTTCCAGCAATCCAAAAGCCTAGGGCTTCTCATTGTTTCGATAAAATCTTGAGGCTCGAGGTCTTTGAACTCATCCCAGGGCACTGCCAGGATGGCAAGCTCAGCATCCTCAAGGCATTGCCTCACTGAGCTAGCATATTTAACACCTTCTCCCAAAGCTCCCCTGGCATTTCTCATTCCGGCTGGGTCATAAACAGCTACTATCGCCCCCTTTCGCACCAGAGTCTTGGCTATTTCTATGGAGGCCGATTCCTCAATAACCTCTGTATTCGGTTTATAGGTTAAGCCCAAAATTGAAATCTTTTTACCTTTTACCTTGCCCAGTTTTTGCCTTAATAGATAAATTATCCTATTTATTTGCTCCTTATTTACCTTGTCCGTAGCCTCAGAGAGCCTGGCTTTACATCCAATCTTCCTGGCGAAGGAAGAGAAGGCTTTGTTATCCCTAGGGAAGCAAGGTCCGCCATAGCTAATACCTCCCGTCAGGTATTTTCGACCTATCCTCGAGTCAAACCCAAGTACCTTACTGACCACATCGGCATCTCCACCGGGTATTCGCTCGCATATTTCGGCTATGGTGTTAGCAAAGCTTATTTTCATGGTAATAAAGGCATTAAGCGAGATTTTGGCTAATTCCGCATTGTAAATAGTGCTTCTCACAATAGGGGGATGGTTATCGCACACCACCTGGTAGATTTCAGATAATAATTCCCCTGACCCCTGGTCTGATTCACCTATAAGCACTACATCAGGGTTGGCGAAGTCCCGGAGAACACTACCTAAGGCTATAAACTCAGGATTATAGCACAAACCGAAATCTACTCCGCACCTCTTTCCAGAAACCTCCTCCAGCAGGGGCTTGACCACATTGTCGGTAACACCAGGGAGAATAGTGCTGGTAAGTACGACCACATGAAAATCATGCTTGTGCTTTAGGTTTGTAGCTATATCCCTTAACGCCATCTCAACATATTTGGTGGAAAAACTTCCATCTTCTTCGCTCGGTGTAGGAACTACAATAAAAGTAATTTCAGAGTTTTCTATAGCATACTTGTAATCATCAGTCGCTGAGAGAGGCTCTGGCAACCCTTTCATTAATTCAGCCAGCCCTGGCTCATAAATCGGGCTCTTTCCTTGGTTAACAGCTTGGAGCGTAACTGGGTTGGTATCAACCCCGATAACTCTATAGCCCTTGGCAGCGAAACAGGCTGCCATACAAAGCCCCAGTTTCCCTATACCAATGACGGAAATCCCATCCATAGTTAGCTTTCACCTCCTCTAATAAAGATACTTGTTACCTTTTAGTTATGCTCATTCACTCAGGCAAGGCAAGTTCTAAAAGGGCTATAGCTTCTTTATTTTTAGCCAGTCGCCAGGTTTCTTCCTCAACTACAGGAATCCAGAATCCTTCACTATCCTGGGAATAGAAAACTTTGTCCTTAATTTCCCAGTTAGAAAATAACTCATGCAAACTGTCATGATTATATACCCGGTTCAAGTTCGTTTGTCTCTTCTCTATCCCGTAAGGTAATGTAACCAGTAATCTACCGCCTCTACCAAGAATCCTCCTTATCTCCCTTACCGCTTGGGCATCTCCTTCGGGGTCACCTTTAGTAATGCCATACCTCCCCTTTAAACCTATATGTTCCAGGGTAGATACAGCCGAAACGGCATCAAAGAAACTATCAGGAAAGTCAGTTTTGGTTATATCCCCGAGGACAAAGTGGAAGTTAGGAAATCTGAATTTAAATTGCCTCACATCTATGCCATAAACTTCCCAGCCGAGGGAGGCAATTGTCGC
>CAZQRE010000086.1:0-4284 GCA_964595695.1 uncultured Dehalococcoidales bacterium | reverse complement strand
TAGAGCAGCGGACTGAAAATCCGCGTGTCCCCAGTTCGATTCTGGGCCTCGGCACCACTTGAAAGCGGAAGTGGCTCAGTGGTAGAGCATCTCCTTGCCAAGGAGAGGGTCGCGAGTTCGAATCTCGTCTTCCGCTCCATTTGAAGGAGTTTCCAAGAAACCGCAGAGGTTCTTGGTATAAGCCGAAGTGGCGGAATAGGTAGACGCGACAGTCTCAAAAACTGTTGGGGGATAACCCCCATGTCGGTTCGAGCCCGACCTTCGGCACTATCAGTAGAAATTGTCATAAATAGCTTAGTTTATATAAGGTGCCGAGTTGTGTAGTGGTAGCACGGGGGACTTTGGATCCTCTAGCCCTGGTTCGAATCCAGGCTCGGCAGCCAGCGTTCCCCGATAGCTCAACGGTAGAGTAGGCGGCTGTTAACCGCTTGGTTGTAGGTTCGAATCCTACTCGGGGAGCCAAACTATTTTTTGTATTTTAAAATACCTCTAACACATTAATCGGTTGAATTCCAGACTTGAAGGGGCAGAGCCCGTTCAAATTACCCTTAATAAATGACCTTTTTGTGTGCTAATTTGCCAAATGTAACAACTAGGTATATAATTAGGTGATTGGTTATAGTCTGGGTTACCAACCCCTGTCAATGCCTTAACTTTTCTACAGGTTTTGGGTGGCCAAGGTTAAACCCATCAATAGAAGAAAGGAGGTCATCCCATGGACTTTGTAGAAAAGGAATTGCAATGTTCCGAGTGTGGCGCCACTTTTGCATTCACTGTTGAAGAACAGGAATTCTTCAAATCTAGGGGCTACACTAACGAACCCAAGCGTTGCCCTACGTGTCGTGAAGCAAGAAGGGCAAACCGCTACGACTCCGGTCGTGGCAATGGCTACAGCTCCAGGCGAGAGATGTATCCGGTAGTGTGCGCTCAGTGTGGCGTAGAAACACAAGTTCCGTTTCAGCCTCGTAATGACAGGCCTGTGTATTGCAGTGACTGTTACCGAAAAATCAGATTGAACAGGTAACTGTGGTCTGACTAGCTGAATAAGAAAGGTCGAGTTTAAACTCGGCCTTTCTTAATTCCCAGATTAAGCTATTAAAATCCGCTTCAAAAAGCCCCGGGAGCTAAATTGTGGTAAAATATAACAATATGCTAATATAAGCACTACTTTAAGCCAGCAGAAGTTAGAGCTCTGCTTAAACAGGAGAAAGTAATAAACTGAGGTAAAAATGAGTCTAGAAAGCCTAAGATATACCGAACGCTTCGGGTCAGTCAGAATAAACGACCTGCAAAAGGTTCTGGAGCTGGACTCGGGGAAAAAGAGCCAGACCCCTCGTAAGGAAGAGATAGCAGTCCATAAGATAGAAGATGAGGTAATTAAGGATATTGAGGGGAGGATGGCTATTGTCATCCCGATAAAGGATGAGAAGCTAAAGCTCTTCGAGGGTGTTATCAGCGGTATTCCTCATGATTGCCTGATAATAGTGGTGTCTAACAGCCAGAGAAAGCGTGTCGACAGATTCAGGATGGAGCGGGATACCCTAGCCCAATTCTGCCATTTTACTCAGCGCCGGGCTCTTATTGTCCACCAGAAGGATTCCTGCTTAGCCCAGGGGCTAGCCCAAGCCGGATATAGTGATATGCTGGACGAAAAGGGACTGGTAAGAGATGGGAAAAGCGAGGGCATGATAATCGGTATCTTACTGGCAATGCTGCATAAAAAAGAATATGTCGCCTTTATTGATAGTGACAACTATATACCGGGAGCGGTATGGGAATATGTAAAGATTTATGCCGCTGGTTTTAGCCTAGCCCGCTCCCCCTATGCCATGGTCAGAGTCCTATGGCATTATAAACCTAAAATCTCTGGAGAGATGTATTTTAAGAAATGGGGGCGTGTCTCAGAGGTCACCAATAAATACATGAATAGCTTACTCTCGGACAAGACAGGATTTGAAACTGAGATTATAAAAACAGCTAATGCCGGGGAGCACGCTATGACCATGAAGCTAGCCGAAATTCTACCCTATGCTTCAGGATTTGCTGTTGAACCACAGGAGCTAATATCTATTTTTGAAGGCTTTGGCGGCATTTTACCAGCCGCTAACCAAGTTGCAGCCAAACAGGGCATAGAAATATTCCAGATAGAGACCAGGAATCCCCACCTTCATGAAGAAAGGAGCGGAATACATTTGAGGCAGATGATATTACCTGTCTTGTCTGTAATCTACCATAGTGCCCTGTGTAACTCAGAAATTAAACAGCAAATTTCAAAAGGGCTGATAGACCAGGGTGCGCTACAGCCTGAGGGAGAAGTGCCCCGCCCCCACATCATCCGCCCTCTCAAAAAGGCTGATGTTCAAAGCTTCGCTAGCTTTATGAAGGAGCACCTTCAGACATACTCAATGCCCGAGGAATAGCAATGAAGGCAGTTATCCTGGTAGGTGGTGAGGCAACCAGATTACTCCCCCTCACCTGCAATATACCCAAGGCTATGGTTCCTGTGCTTAATACCCCGTTCTTAGAACATGTCATCAGCTACCTTGGTCAGCATCAGGTAGAGAGTATTATTCTGACTCAAGGTTATCTTGCCCAAGCTATTGAGAGCTATTTTGGTGATGGTAGCCAGTTTGGGGTCAAGCTTAGCTATACTATAGAAGATACCCCTCTGGGAACGGCAGGGGCGGTAAAAAATGCTGAGAAGTATCTAGATGAGACCTTCCTGGTGCTAAATGGTGATGTTTTCACCGACCTGGATATTACGGCTATGATAGGCTTTCACCGAGAAAGAAAGGCAAAGGCAACTATTGCCCTTACCTCGGTGGAAGACCCCACCGGCTACGGCCTGATAGAAACCAACGCTGAAGGCAGAGTTACACGCTTTCTTGAGAAGCCCAGCTGGAGTCAGGTAACTACCGATATGATAAACGCTGGCACCTACGTTCTAGAACCTGAAGTCCTGGCTAACATCCCACCTCAAGTCAATTTCAGCTTCGAGCATGAGCTATTCCCGCTACTCTTAGACCGGGGTGAGCTAATTTATGCCTATCCTTCCTCTGCTTACTGGATAGATATAGGCACTCCAGAAAAATACCTTGGGCTACATAGAGACTTGCTCAGTGGCAAAGGCATCCAGCATAATTTTCCCCTGGGTAGGGAGGTTCTGATTGGGGACCAAAGCCATATTCACCCTACTGCTCAAATAAGGGGACCGATATTGATAGGTAGTAACTGCACTATCGGGCACAGGGTCAAGCTAACCGGACCGGTGGTTATTGGTCATGGCTGCACCATCCTGGAAGATAGTGTGATTAAAGAGTCCATTATCTGGCGAAATGTTCAGCTAGGACGGCGTGTTAACCTGAGGAACTCTATCGTAGCTGACAACTGCTGCCTAAATGCCGATAGCATTATAGACGACTCAGTCCTGGGTGATAATGTCACCGTGGTCAGCGGTTATAGATTGGAACCAGGTAACAGAATCTGGCCAGGGATAGTGGTGAAACTACCTTAAATAAGCGGTAGTATAAGGGAAAGGTCTTTAATTATTACTATATTAGCCGCCTTCTCTACCCTGGGATGCTTGGGATTAAAGGCTATCCCCAGCCCTGCTTTCTCAAGCATGCACACATCAGAAAAGTTATCACCAATAGCCACACATTTGCCCAGAGGTATCCCCGTTTTTTGTGATAGTTGAACCAGGGCAGTTAGCTTACATACCGAGTGCTTCAAGCATTGCTCTTCCGCCTTACCCCAGCCTATCGGCATCTTTATCTCGCCACTTATCTTGCTATTTTCCAGGATTAGCTCATTGGCGATAGTATAGTCAAATCCTAATCTCTCCTTTAACCACTCAGTGGCTAGTGTATAGCTATCACTGACTATAGCTAATGTGTAGCCTCGCTGCTTTAGCTGTCTAACTACAGCCTCGGCACCCACTGAAAGTGGGATAAGACCCAGAGTATGATAAAATTGCTGTCGGCTAATCCCCCCAAGCAGTGAAGCTATGCGCTTGGTCTTCTCATACTCAGGTCCACTTCCCTCAATAATCGTTTCCAGCTTCTTCCTGAAGCCAAACCTATCGGCTAAGGCAAAAATAAGCCTGTCTGCCAGCAAGGTGCCATCCATATCAAAAACTACTAGCTTGTCTGCCATAGACCCCCCAAAGCATATTTTACCATAATAGGGAGGTTACTGGTTGAGAGGTTTCTTATCAACCCTATCCCCTGTATCCCCTTCATGCAAGGAATACCTCTTCCTATTCTAGGGGAAGGGGAAGATAAT
>CAZQRE010000085.1:0-4341 GCA_964595695.1 uncultured Dehalococcoidales bacterium | reverse complement strand
CCCTCGAGCCGGATTGCTTAGAGTCCGTGAGTTCACTATGAAAGACCTCTATAGCTTTGATACCGACGAAGATGGACTGGACCAGAGCTATAACAAGATGCTCCAGGCATATCAAAATATCTATAGCCGCTGTGGTCTGCCTGCCCTACTGGTTGAGGCTGATAGTGGTGCCATCGGGGGTAAGGACTCCCACGAGTTTATGGTTATTGCCGAAGGCGGTGAGGATGAAATCATCTATTGCCCCGGTTGCCAATATGCAGCTAACGCCGATAAGGCGGAAAGTATTAAAAGCAAAATAGACAGCGAGGAGCCGTTACCACTGGAAGAGGTGGACACACCCGGCATGGCTACTATTGAAGAAGTATCAAGCTTCCTAAAGGTGCCCCAAAGTCGCACCCTTAAAGCGGTGTTTTATATAGCCGATAGCAAACTGGTCTTTGTGGTTATCAGGGGCGACATTGAGGTAAACGAGGTAAAGCTAAAGAACACTCTGGGCTGCATTGACCTCCGCCTGGCCACCGAGGCCGAGGTGATAGAAGCTGGTATCGTAGCCGGTTCAGCGTCACCGATAGGTATAAGTGGCATCAAGATTATTGCCGATGATTCCATAACCTCAGGGACAAACTTCATTGCCGGCGCCAACAAACCCGATACTCACTTTAGAAATGTCAACTACCCCAGAGATTTTAAGACTGACATCATGGCAGATATAGCCAGGGCTCGTGCCGGGGAAGGATGCCCCAAGTGCAGCGGCAAATTATCGTCCACCCACGGGATTGAGGTCGGGCACATCTTCAAACTGGGCACCTTCCTTAGTGAGAAATTAGGCGCCCTTTTTATCAACCAGAGTGGTGTATCTCAGCCTATCGTTATGGGATGCTATGGCATTGGTCTGGGAAGGTTGCTGGCAGCCGCCATAGAGCAGAACCACGATGATAAAGGTATTATCTGGCCACTACCTATTGCCCCGTATCATATCTACCTTTGTCCGCTATACTTGGAAAATCCTCAGGTGGCGACTAATGCCGAAAACCTTTACGCCGACTTGGAGGCACAGGGCTTGGAGGTGCTTTTTGACGACCGAAAAGAGTCGCCGGGGGTAAAGTTCAATGATGCCGACCTGCTGGGGATACCTATTCGGGTTACCATAAGTCCCCGAACTTTGAAGAGTAATAGCGTAGAGATTAAAAGACGCTCAGAAAAGGAATCTGAGCTTGTGCCGCTGGATGAAATAGTCAAAAGGCTCAAGGAGTTCCTTGTCATTGCGAGGCACAAAGTGCCGAAGCAATCTTGAAGAAAAGGGGGAACTATTGCTTGAGATTGCCACGCTTCGCTCGCAATGACAAAAGAGTCTTTGTATTCACGGATTAAGGGGACTTATCGGAGATTGATAAGTAACCTTACCCCCTTAGATATTTGTTATAACCCTATCCCCTTTATCCCCTTCATGCAAGGAATACCTCTTCCTATTCTAGGGGAAGGGGAATTATAATTATTGAAGGGGCTTCGCCCCTTCAGGCTTCTCTTTAGTATGATTTTCTCCTTCAAAGGAGAGGGGGAAGAACTAAAAAGAGGGGCTGACGCCCCTCTTAGACTCCTCAGACAGGGGATTCGGAAGACCACTTCAAACTTCCCGGCCAGGTTGCCTAATTAGGTTTGATACCGTAAACTTTTATGCTTGTAACCGAGCCGGCAACCTCTTTTATTTCTTCCGGTGGTATTTTTAGATTCTTAATGATTGTCTTTGCTGTCGGGTCATTAGCCATACACTCTATAGGGAAAGATGTCTCATCAATTATGCTGACCTCCTGAAATCCGGCCGCTTTTATGGCATCTATGTATTTGTCCCTCATCATTGCCCCAGAAAGACAGCCAATATATGCCTCAATAGAGTTCTTGATGAAATCCGGAAGCTCCTTCAACAAAACCATGTCTGAAATCATCAGCCTGCCACCTGGTTTTAGCACTCTGAACACTTCCATGAAGACCCTTTTTTTATCAGGCGCCAGATTGATAACACAGTTTGAGATGACTATATCAACCAAATTATCCGCCGCTGGTAGATTCTCAATCTCTCCAAGCCTGAACTCTACATTTGCGTAGTTGCCTTTCCTGGCGTTTTCTCTTGCCCTGTCAATCATCTCCGGTGTCATATCTACACCGATAACCATTCCACTCTTACCAACTTTGTCAGCCGCCAGAAAACAGTCGAATCCCGCGCCCGAGCCAAGGTCAAGAACAGTCTCCCCTTCTCTTAAAGAAGCCAGAGCCACCGGATTCCCACAGCCAAGGCCTAAATTTGCCCCTTCTGGAACTGCTTTAAGTTCCCCCTCAGTATAGCCTATGCTCTTACTAACATTCCGGGCTAAGTCAGTGCCTCCACAGCACGAATTCACGGAACCGCAACAGGAACTATCCTGTTTGGCAATTTTGGCATAGCCATCTCTTACCACTTTCTTTATTTCTTCTTTCCTCATTTTCAATCCCCCTAAGGTTATTTGCTCTCACCATCATTATACTTGTTTTGGCGGTGAAAAGCACTTTCGGTTAACTTTTGAAAGGAGACCTCAACTTAATATCAGCTACGTAGTGTAGCCCCAAGCTCACTAGATAGCTTATCTAGGATTTGCTGTTGAACCTGATTAACCTCTTTATCGGTCAAGGTATGAGTTGTGGATTGGAAGGTAATCCTGTAGGCAAAGGATTTCTTACCCGGTGGAACCTGCTCACCAGTATAGACATCAAATAGAGTAACCTGCTCTACCAATGGGAAGCTCTTGATAATATCCTGAACTTTGTGATGGGTTATTTGGGCATCAATTACCAGAGCCATATCCCTGACTGTGGCCGGAAACCGCAATATTGGCTGAAACCTTTTATACCCAAGGGTAAAGGGTAGAAGCGTGGTCACATTGATTTCAAAAAGATAGACAGTCCCTGAAATTTCAAAAGCCTCGGCTACCTTGGGATGTAATTCGCCGACAACTCCCAGTCTATTACCAGCGATAACTATAGCTGCCTGTTTACTCAGGTGTAAACTCTCATCAGCACACTCCTCAAAGCTGGCTTCCACACCCAACCGGCGGAGTAAGCCTTCCACCATTCCCTTAGCATCAAAGAAATCAACTAATTCGTCCCTGCCCTGCCACGACATTTCCAATCGGGGTCCACTTAGTATGCCACACAGCACCTCAGGCTCTTCAGGTAAGTCCTTCTGACGTGGTAGATATACCTTGCCCAGCTCAAAAAGCCTGATACCACCGTCTTCATGCCTCTGATTTGCCGAAAGGGCAGCTAAAAGATTAGCTCGCAGGTTAGGGCGAAGATACTCCTGGTCAGCCGTCATCGGATTCGCCACCCGAAGGGGCACAGGTTCAAGGGGGTAAGGTTCAGGTAGCAGCTTATTTAGCATTTCTAAACTAGTTAATGAATAAGTAATCACTTCCTGGAAGCCATAACCGGTAAGGCTACGCCTCACTTCTTGCTTGAGGCTAAGGATAGGCTCAGGGTCTTGTCTGGGCAGTGGTTGACCAAGCATAGTGGTCGGAATCTTATCATAGCCGATAATACGGGCTACCTCCTCGATAAGGTCAACCGCCTGCTGTATATCACTTCGCCAATATGGGGCAGTAACCCAAACCTCTGAAGCTGAAACGGCTGGTTTACAGTCAAAGCCCAGGGAAGTCAGTGCTTCTACTATCCGGTCAAGGCTAAACTCAACGCCCAGAACCTGCTTTACCTCTTCAGTTGATAGCAAGATAGGTTCCCTGTCTAGCTTACCAGGGTAAACATCAGCCAAGCCCTTGACGGCTTCACCGCCAGCCAATTGCATAATCAACTGAGTAGCCCGCTTAAGTGCTGGCAGAGTCAGCTCGGGACGAATGCCCCGCTCAAATCGCATACAGGCTTCACTGGGTAAAAACAATGCCCTACCTGTATAGTGGATGCTCGCCGGGTTAAAACTAGCTGCTTCCAGCAGTATCGAGGTCGTTTGCTCAGTCACCTCACTATTAGCACCACCCATAACTCCAGCGATAGCCACCGACCGCTCCTCATCAGCAATAACCAGCATATCCTCAGAAAGAACCCGCTCAACCCCGTCCAGCGTAACTATAGCTTCACCATCAGTAGCCCGGCGGACAATAATCCTCTTGCCCCTAATTCTATCGTAATCAAAAGCGTGGAGGGGCTGTCCATATTCCAGCATGACATAGTTGGTAATGTCTACAATATTATTTATCGGGCGCATGCCGCACGCCAGTAACCGTTGCTGCATCCACTTTGGGGATTCAGCTATCCTTACCCCATTGATTAGGCTAGCACAATACCTGGGGCATAGGT
>CAZQRE010000084.1:0-4362 GCA_964595695.1 uncultured Dehalococcoidales bacterium | reverse complement strand
GGTAGGCTCATCGGCGAGAATTATGGCAGGATTATTGACCAGTGCCCGGGCAATAGCCACCCGCTGCTGCTCACCACCTGATAGCTCAGTGGGTTTATGGTTAGCCCTGGCCCCCAGTCCCACCCGCTCCAGTGCCTCCATAGCTCGCTGGTGATTGTTACGGCTACCACTGTAAATGAGGGGCAGCTCAACATTGGCTAAGGCACTGGCACGGGATAAGAGGTTATACTCCTGAAAGACGAAGCCAAACTTCTTATTCCTCATCTCGGCTAACTGGTTATCATTAAGCTGGCTGACATCAGCCCCGTCAAAGGTATACCTACCCACAGTAGGTTTATCCAGACAGCCAATGATATGCATCAGGGTAGACTTACCCGACCCCGAGGCACCAATGATAGCAAGCATCTCCCCCTCTTTGATGGAGAGGCTTATCCCCCTGAGGGCAGGAACCTCTACCTTGCCCATGCGGTAAACCTTGGTAATGTTTTCCAGTTCAATCATGTGTCAACCCCGTTAAGCTTTATTCACCGAAAGGAAATCCCGATGACCTTAGCTTGGTTCACCTTTCTACCACCACTGTCTCTCCCTCACTAAGCCCGTCTACAATCTCAGTCTGATAGCCATCGCTTATCCCCGTAACCACAGGTCTTTCCTCAATTTCTTCATTAACCATAACCTTAACCACTGGATTGCCCTGATTATCATACTCAATCGCCCGGTTGGGCACCAGCAAAACACCGCTCCCTCCATGGATTATAATGTCGGCGGTAGCACTCATACCAACCTTAAGCTCATACCCTTCCGGCACATCAAAACCAATCTTTACCTCATACAATACTACCCCCTCTTCTACCTCCGGTAGCACAGAAATAGAAACTACCTCGGCATCAAGCTGGAGAGCGGGCAGTGCATCTACCTCAATAATAGCCTCTTGCCCCGGTTTCACCACAGCTATGTCTATCTCATCCACTTCAGCAGTCAGTTCCATAGTGGTAAGGTCAATCAGATGAATTACAGTGGTCAGGGTCAGGGTTGGGGCAGGGACGACATCTCCCACTTTCACATCGACACTGGCTACCACTCCATCAAATGGGGCAAATATCACCGCCTCTTCCAAATCATTATTAGCTTCGTCTAAATCTAATTGGGCTTTTTCCATTTCCAGTTGCGCGGCTCTTAGTGTCCAATAGTCTGCAAGTCGGACCATTCCGCTACCAAATACATCGGCTCCATACCCTCGAGCTATATTCGCTTTGGCTTCTATCAAATTGTCCTGAGCTTTCCTCAGTTGATTCCATACTTCCCAGTACTGGTCATAACTCAGTCCTATCTCCAATGCTTCCTGAGCTTCGGTTAATTGCCGCTGGGCATCTCCAATAGCTGCTGTGGAGGCGGGAATATCAAGGACCAGGGTGTGATAGGTATAGGGATAGGTTATTTCTCTAAAGTCACATGCAGCCAGCTCCAGGTTAATCTCGGCTGTTTTCACCGCTAGTTCCAGTGAGGTGGTATCAAGGCTGGCCAGCGCCTGCCCCTGGGTTACCTCTTCACCCTCCGTAACATATATTTTACCTATCTTACCGCCAACGCCAAAAGCTAAGCTCGCTTCATTAGAAACCTCTATGTTACCACTGCCGCTAACAGTAACCGTCAAATCACCTGTCACCACCTCAACCAGCCGATATTGACTTTCGTCTGCGTTGCCGCCGCAGGCACTAAGGCTGACCAGCATCAAGCCGACCAGTAAAACAGCTACAATTCGCCAGTCTTTCATCTTAAAACCTCCATATCAAAAAGAGCGATTGCATTATAGGTCATTCCTATCGGGTCACCTCGCTTGTTGCTTGCTTTTCCTTACGCTCTTGTTCCCAGCGGTCCAGCAGAACCGGAAATTCCTGTTCTAGAAAGGAGTATACATCACGCATCTCCTCTAACCACTTTCGGGTCAGGGGAGTTTTGTCTGCCAATAGTTCCAGTCCATGTTCCGCAAGCTGCCGAAACATCTTAATCTCGTCTTCAAGACCGCGCCTCATCATATGCTGCCAGGCATCAGGCCGAAGGTGGAAGTAGTCATGTCGAACGCCCGGCAGGCTGATACGCTCAATTAGGCCAATCTGGATGAGGAGACGGGTCATGGTACTAATTGAACCCCTACTTGCCATCAGGGCTTCTATCAGCTCACTCGTGGACTGGTGTGGCGGGTCGGAGATGAGAAGCCAGCCAAAAATACGGCCGGCTGTCCGGGGCAGGCCGGTCTGCTCAAAGACAATACCGACGTCCTCCACAAAGTGCTTTTCTTCAGATTGTGTGTTATTGCCCACGCTACACCCCCCGAGAATTGAAATTTAATCTATACAATCATTATAATATATATTGTATGTTTTGTCAATACTGAATATACTGAAGTTAATGAATTTTCTTAGAATAATGTAGAATAACTCGGGCGCATTAAGACAATAAGCTGGCAATAAGCCGAAGCAATATTATGGCTACCACAGGGGTAAAATCAAACATGCCAACCCTGGGGATAATGCGGCGCAGCGGTGCCAGAAACGGCTCGGTGAGCTGGTAAAGGATAATAGCCAGCCTGTTGGTTGGACTGGGCGAAAACCAAGACACAATAACCCGAGCTATAATAACTATGGTAAGCACCTCACACAGGTACCTGATAATGTCAAATAAAAATTCCATTACTGCTTAACCTCCCAATCTCTTGGCTTTATCATAGGCGGCATTCACCGCCTGCTTGAGCAGGTCGGAAAATCCTCCCTTTTCTAACCGGAGCAGAGCCTCAGCCGTGGTGCCACCGGGGGAGGTAACCATTCTTCGTAACTCAGCAGCTTCTTTGCCTGACTTGTGCATAAAGTGAACCGAGCCCAGCATCACCTCCAGCACCAGCTCCTGTGCCATATCACGGGGAAGACCAATATCCACCGCGGCATTAACCAGCGACTCCACGAAAAGGAAAATATAAGCCGGTCCACTGCCACTCACCGCGGTAGCCATATCAATATACTTCTCATCGTCAACATAAATCTCCTTGCCCATAGCCCCAAGAATAGAAGCTGCCCACCTCTTTTGCTGCTTGGTTACCTCGGCGGTAGCTGTCCACACACTTATTCCCTCACCAATCTGGGCTGGTGTATTAGGCATGACCCGAACCACACGACGATGGTTTAGTCCGAGACACAAGGTATTAATTCTTGCCCCAGCGATGATAGATAACGCCAGTTGAGCCGATTTGAGCTGACCACCAAGCTCAGCCATAACCTCAACTAAATTCTGAGGCTTAATAGCCAGAACTACCACATTGCTTCCCTCTATAGCCTGTCGATTATTGCTCATCACTGCCACAGCATATTTCTGTCCAAGATGCTGGCAGCGAGCCTGGTTAACATCACTAACCGATATAGCCTGTGGTAGGCTCAGTCCCTTATCCAAAATAGCTGACAACATTGCCTCACCCATAACCCCACCACCAATAAACGCTATCTTCATTTCGTCTCACGCTCACCAAAAATGGCACGACCAATCCTGACCAGGGTTGCCCCCTCCTCCACCGCCACCTCGAAGTCATCAGTCATACCCATAGACAGGTGCTCAAGTCCGAAGGAATCCCGTAGTGAACACAACTTCTGAAACACAGGACGAACCTGCTCAGCATCAGCTACCATAGGGGCTATAGTCATCAGCCCCTTTATCTCAAGGCGGGGCAAGCGGGAAATAGCTTCCAGGGCTGGCGCCACCTCAACTACTGAAAACCCACCCTTGCTGGCTTCACCGGAAACATTAACCTCGAGCAAAACGGGCAGGGTTGTCTCGGTGCGACGACTTATTACCTCAGCCAGCCTGACCGAATCTAGGCTGTGGATTATATCAAAGAGCTCCATCGCCACCTTGACTTTGTTGGTCTGGAGGTGACCAACCAGGTGCCAGGTAGGGTGAGGTTCGAGCCAGGTCAACTGCCTTATTTTCCTCTCCGCCTCCTGAACCCTGTTCTCGCCAAAGTGCCTGATACCTAGCTTGAAAGCGGTAGCTACAGCCGAAGGCTCTACCATCTTGGTCACGGCGACTATGGTTACCTCATCAGGTAACCTGCCCACCCGCTCACAGGCCCTGATAATGCGTAGCTTCACTTCCTCGATATTGGCTCCGATATCCGTCACCACGGCTTCACCGCACCACCAGATTCACCAGCCTCCCTGGGACATATATTATGTTAATAATCTCCTTGCCCTCCAGGTAAGCCTTCACTCGTTGCCGCTGCAGTACTATCTGCCTGGCTTCAGCCTCAGTGATAGCCGCCGGTAGAGTAATCCGGTCACGCAACTTGCCATTGACCTGAACCACCAGGGTAATCTC
>CAZQRE010000083.1:0-4426 GCA_964595695.1 uncultured Dehalococcoidales bacterium | reverse complement strand
GCTCAGAATGACAACGGAATAAAGAGTGAGGGATTGGTAAACAATCTCTATAAGGGACTTTTAGATATGGGTATGACCAAGCCGTTTGTGGCTATTATTGGCCGACAGAATGTAGGTAAATCTACCCTGTTAAATCGGGTGGCGGGTAAGCCGATAGCTATTGTAGCCGATTTACCGGGGACGACCCGTGACCGTATATTTGCCAATGTTTCCTGGCTGGGGGTTGAATTTATTGTAGTTGATACCGGCGGTCTTGAGCTAAAGCCCGAGACTACTATTGCTCAAGGGGTTAAGCAGCAGGTAGAGGTGGCTATTGCTGAGGCTGATGTTATTATTTTTCTGGTGGATGTCAGGGGTGGGGTGATGCCCGCCGACCTGGAAATAGCTGATATGCTTCGTCAGGTGAGCAAGCCCATAGTATTAGTGGCTAATAAGGCGGATAATACCAGGCTTGAGACTGAGGCAGTAGAATTTTATGGGTTAGGGCTGGGGGAGCCATTGGCAATCTCAGCCTATCATGGTCGGGGCACCGCTGAGCTACTGGATAGAGTTATCTCCTTGTTACCGTCCCTGCCACCAGTTGGGGCTGAGCTGGAGATAATGAAGGTGGCTATCGTTGGTAGACCTAATGTCGGTAAGTCAATGCTGTTAAATGCCCTTTTGGGTGGGCAGCGGGCTATTGTTGATGAAGCTCCAGGGACTACCCGTGATGCCATAGATACCTTGCTTGACTTTGATGGGCAAAGTGTGCTACTTATTGATACTGCTGGTATCAGGCGGCGTGGGCGTTTGGGGGTGGGGGTGGAGCGGTATAGTGTTATCCGTGCCCTGCGAGCTATTGAGCGGGCTGATATAGCTTTGCTGGTTATTGATGCCACTGAGCTGGTTACGGCTCAGGATACGCATATTGCTGGCTATATTCAGCAAGCGACTAAGGGGATTGTGCTGGTAGTTAATAAGTGGGACCTGGTGGCAGATGAGAGTCCTACTGAATGTAGTAGATACATCAGGAGTCAATTCAAGTTTATGTCCTATGCGCCGGTAATGTATACTTCGGCTAAATTCGGGCAGGGGGTAGATGAGCTCATGCCTGAGGTATGTAAGGTATATCAGGAGAGGCTCAAGCGGCTATCTACTGCCGAGGTTAATAGTGTGGTTCAGCAGGCGGTAGCGGCTCATATTCTACCACGGCGCGGTAGCAAGCAGTTAAAGGTCTTATATGCTACTCAGGCTGAGGTAAACCCACCGACCTTTGTCTTTTTTGTCAACGATGCCAAGCTAATCCATTTTTCCTATCGGCGCTACCTGGAGAACAAGCTGCGCCAGTCATTTGGCTTTGTTGGCACTCCATTTCGCTTAATCTTCAAAACGAGGGGTGAGCTATGATAATTGCCAAGTTTGTTGCTGTAGTGGTTCTTGGTTACCTTTTGGGTGCTATTCCCTTTGGGGTATTGGTAGCCAAGCGATGGGCGAGGGTGGATGTCAGGCAGTATGGCAGCGGCAAGATTGGGATGACTAATGTATTACGAACTGCTGGTAAGAAAGCGGCGGCTATGGTTTTAGCGCTCGATTTGTTAAAGGGGGTGCTGGCGGTAGTATTTGCCAGATTAATAGTTGGTGGAGGCTATGGGGAGGTGGGTGGTTTTGGCTTAGGGGTATCGGTTGCCGAGGTTTTGGCGGCTCTAGCGGCTATAGCTGGACATAATTGGTCGGTATTCCTTAAATTTAAGGGGGGGAGGGGGGTTGCCACCTTCTTCGGCGGGTTAGTCGCCTTGTACCCGCCGGCAGCAATATTTGGCGGTCAGGTTTTTGTTATCGGAACTGGCTTGACCAGGTATGCATCGCTGGGCTCCATTGCCGCGGCGGTAGCCACTTATACTATTTTAGTCCCCTTGGTCATCATGAATAGGTTCCCTATTGAATATCTGGCTTATACCCTGATAGGCACGATATTAATTTTTATTATGCATCGGGATAATATTATCAGGTTACTATCGGGCAGGGAGCGTAAGCTGGGTGATAGGGCTGGGAAAGAGGGTTTACCCTCGTCTAGTTAGCCCCTCGCCTAGGCAAACGGCGACTCAAACGAAGAGCACGGGTAAGATATGCCAAAGATTGCTATTATTGGCACCACTACCTGGGGGATAACTCTGGGGGTGGTGTTAGCCGATAAGGGACTACAGGTCAGGCTATGGGCGCGGACGGAACGCGAAGCCACTGAACTGAGAACTGTCGGACCAAATCCAGCCCAGCTAATTGGTATTACCTTTCCTCCTCGGCTGTCGATTACTGACTCCTTAAGTGAAGCATTAGCTGGTGTAAAGGCTGTTATCCTGGCTGTGCCATCACAGACTATGCGGCACAACATAAAATTAGTTGCCAGCTACCTTAAGGGGTCGATGCTGGTGGTGAGTGTGGCTAAGGGTCTGGAGATTGGTAGCAGTAAGCGAATGTCACAGGTAATTAGTGACGAGATAGACCCTCGTTTTTGGTCTAATATTTGTGTGCTTTCCGGACCTAATCTCTCCAGGGAGATTCTCCGCGACTTGCCAGCAGCTACAGTGGTGGCGGCTGAGGATGAAGCTATAGCCAAGAAAGCCCAGAAGCTGTTAGCGACCCCCAACCTTTGCGTTTATACCAATACTGATGTCATCGGTATTGAGCTGGGGGGGGCATTAAAGAATATCATTGCTCTAGGTGCTGGCATGGCTGACGGGCTGGGCTATGGTGACAATGCCAAGGCGGCTTTCATCACCCGTGGTCTGACCGAGATTACCGCTCTCGGAACTGCCCTGGGGGCGAATCCTCTTACCTTTTCCGGGTTAGCTGGCTTGGGTGATTTGATAGCTACCTGTTCCAGCCCATTAAGTCGTAACCACTACGTTGGGGTGGAGTTAACCAAGGGGCGCTTGCTAGGGGAGATAACTGAGTCAATGACTGGTGTAGCTGAGGGGGTGGGCACTACTATTGCTGCCTGGAATCTAGCCCAGCAGCTCGGGCTGGAGATGCCTATTACCGGGAAGATTTATCAGGTGCTATATGAGGGTGTTAACCCTCGCCAGGCGGCGGCTGAGCTGATGGCGGCTGAGGTTAGGCATGAGTTGGCTGGTCGGAAGTGGAGGTTATTCTCTTTGTTTAGACGCCGAAGGCGAATCACTCCTGTCTAGCGGGGTGGCCTCAGGTGACCAGCCGCCCTTTTTGGTGGTGTCTTTTAGCTGGGTCCAAGTTGTCAGCCAGCTCACGGAATAGCTGGCGCTGCTTTTCGGTTAGTGACTCGGGGGTAACTACAAATAGCGTAACTAGCAGGTCACCACGCCCGCTTCTATGGAGATGGGGAATACCCTGAGCTTTAAGCCGAAAGACTTTACCTGTTTGGCTGCCAGCCGGAACCTTGAGCTTGGTTTTACCGTCCAGGGTGGGCACCTCTACCTCGGCACCGAGGGCAGCTTGAACAAAGTTGATTGGTAGCTCATAGAGGATGTCGTCACCATCCCGGGTAAAAAGCTCGTGCTGTTCAACGGATACAGCGATGTAGAGATTACCTGAAGGGCCGCCTCTTATCCCGGCTTCACCTTCACCGGTGATGCGCATTTGAGAGCCATTATCAACCCCGGCTGGAATCTTGACCGGGATATTGCGCTGCTGCTTCACCTTGCCTGTGCCCCGGCATTGAGGACAGGGCTCGGTAATAATTCTACCCTCACCGTGGCACTGGCTACAGGCGGTAGTAGTAGTGAAGCGACCAAAGATGCTCTGCTGGACTCGGCGTACCTGTCCGGTGCCATTACAGTTGGGGCATCGGCTGGGTTGACTACCTGGTTTGCAACCAACACCCTGACACAGGGAGCAGTTCTCGGTGCGAGATATATTTATCTCCTTTTCGCAACCAAAGGCTGTCTCCTCAAGGCTAATAGTAATCCTGTAGTGCAGGTCAGCACCGCGCTGTGGAGCTTGACGAGTGGCAGTGGTTGCCCTGCCGAAGAAGGCGTCAAAGATATCGCCAAAGCCGCCGAAGTCGAAGCCTTCAAAGCCTCTGCCGAAAAGTCCTTCGGCACCGCTGTGACCAAAGCGGTCATAGGCAGCGCGCTTATCGGAGTCGGAGAGCACTTCGTAAGCCTCATTTACCTCCTTAAATTTCTCCCCGGCATCATCATTATGGTTATGGTCAGGGTGATACTTAAAGGCTAGCTTTCTAAATGCCCTCTTTATTTCATCATCGGTGGCATTTCTAGCTATACCGAGGATTTCATAATAATCCCGTTTTGTTGGCATCCTTACAACCCCATCCCCTTTATCCCCTTCCCCTTATCAAGGGGAAGGGGAAGATTTTTTTAAGAGGGGCGAAGCCCCTCTTGGGCTCCTACCTTCGGGCCATGTTGACTCACATCAACGTTTCAAATTGCTTAATATGGGGCGTGGGACTTTA
>CAZQRE010000082.1:0-4702 GCA_964595695.1 uncultured Dehalococcoidales bacterium | reverse complement strand
CCCTCAGCCCCCCTGCCTCTGCTTTTACCTGGAGAATGCGGGCTGAGCGGTTGAGGATTGTTTCTATAGATGTCTGGTCGTAGAAATCAAGGCGGTAAACGGCGCCGAATCGGTCTCGGAGGGGCGGACTGAGCAGGGCAAAGCGGGTAGTGGCACCAATCAGGGTGAAGGCGGGCAGGTTTAGTCGCAGGCTTTTGGCACCGGGACCCTTACCAATGATAATGTTCAGGGCAAGGTCTTCCATAGCCGGGTATAACACTTCCTCTACTGCCCGATTGAGACGGTGGATTTCATCGATAAAGAGTATATCCTGACTACGGAGGTTAGTTAAGATAGCTGCCAGGTCTCCGGTGCGCTCTATTGCCGGGCCTGAGGTAATCCTGATGTTAACCCCCATCTCAGCAGCTATGATATAAGCCAGGGTGGTCTTACCTAGGCCGGGTGGACCATAGAGTAATATATGGTCTGGCGCCTCGCCCCTGCCTTTGGCGGCGGTGATAGCTATGGTCAAATTATCCTTGATCCTGGTCTGCCCGATGAAGTCATCAAGCCGCCGCGGTCGGAGGCTGGTATCAAGTGATATGTCTTCAGTGGTGGGTTTACCCGATATAATGCGAGCTATTTTACCTCACCCCCTCGGTGCCAGGAGGCACTAGATTGCTAGCTCCTCTTTATCTTCTTCGCCAGCTACCAACTTGGGTAGCTCCTCCTTACCTTCTTCACCAGCTACCAACTTTGGCACCTCTGTAGAAGCTGTGTAGCAGGCTGGAATCAACTTACCAATAATTACGTTTTCCTTAAGCCCGACCAGCCTATCTATCTTACCGTAGATCGCGGCTTCGGTAAGCACTTTGGTAGTCTCTTGGAAGGAGGCTGCTGCCAACCAGCTATCAGTGTTCAGCGAGGCTCTGGTTATACCTATTAATACTGTGTGGGCGGTGGCTGGCTCACCCCCTTCAGCCAGTACCTTAGCATTAATGCCCTCGTAACGGAACTTGTCTATTAGCTCCCCGGGTACTAGGTCAGCGTCGCCTGAGGAATCAATACGAACCTTGGTCAGCAACTGACGGGCAATAACTTCAATATGCTTGTTGTTTATGTTTACTCCCTGGGAGCGGTATACCTTTTGCACTTCTTCTACCAGGTATTGCTGGACTGCCTCCTTGCCCAAAATACGCAGGATATCCTGTGGGTTAATGGAGCCGTCACTAAGTTGCTGTCCTGCCTTTATTTGGTCTCCAGTTTGGATGCGAATATGGGCGGTAGCCGGAATAGGATATTCTCGCTCCTCTTTCTCCTCATAGCTGATAGATAGCTGCCCATCTTCAATAGTTACCTCACCGGCAACACGAGACAGGATAGGTTGAGTTTCGGTGATTAGGGCAACTGACAGTGGTGTAGCTTCAACCTCTGTGGCTTGACAGGCTAGCGTGGCTCCTCTATCTACCCATTGACCATTGTCTACCATGACTCTAAAGTCAGGGGGCAGCGAATATTCATCACGGTATGTCTCAGAGCTAGTGACCTTAATCCTTTCTCCCTCCTCATTATGAATCACCTCAGCCACGCCGTCTATTTCTGAGATAAGTGCTTGACTCTTAGGTACTCTTACCTCAAAGAGTTCTTCTATCCTGGGCAGACCGCTGGTGATATCAAGCCCGACTACGCCACCGGTATGAAAGGTGCGTAGAGTAAGCTGGGTACCTGGCTCGCCGATGCTCTGGGCGGCGATTATGCCTGCCGCTGTGTTAAGGTCAACCAGATGCCCGCGGGCGAGGTCTATGCCATAGCAATGCTGGCATAGACCTCGTCTTGACTGGCAGGTAAGGGGAGACCTGACGTAGACCTTGGTTATCCCAGCAGCAATAATTTCTTTCACTTTCTGTTCATCAATTTCCTCATTTTGATTAACGATGGTTTCCCCAGTTTGGGGATTAACCACTTTACTGGCAGCTAACTGACCTGTTATTCGCTCGGCAAGTGATGGTAACAGCTCTTCTTCTTGTGGTTCGGATATCCATATACCGGCGGTAGTGCCACAGTCCTTCTGGAGAATAATGACATCCTGGGCAACATCAATGAGGCGTCTGGTAAGGTAACCGCTGTCTGATGTCCTGAGGGCAGTATCAGCTAATCCCTTGCGGGCACCATGGGTAGAGATAAAGTATTCCAGAACACTGTGTCCTTCACGGAGGCTCGACTTAATTGGAAAGTCAATTATCTTACCTGAGGGGTCAGTCATCAAGCCCCGCATACCTGCCATCTGTGAAATTTGGGAAATATTTCCCTTTGCCCCTGATGTTGCCATCATGTAAATGCCACCATAGCGGTCAAGAGTGTGAGCGATGGTATCAGTAATCTTCTCGGTAGTTTCTATCCATACCCCTACAGCACCACTATATCTTTCGTCCTCGGTGATTAAGCCGCGGTTGAACTGCTTTTCGATAGTGATAATCCTTTCCTCCGCCTTTTCTAATAGTTTTGCCTTGCTCTGGGGAACCTCAATATCGCTCATAGCAATGGTAGTCCCCGATTTGGTGGCATAGTGGAAGCCTAGCTGTTTGAGGTTGTCCAGTACCGCAGCCGTATCTTCAGGACTTAGTAGCTTATAGCAATCGATTACTATCTGCTTTAGGCTCGACTTATCAATTACTTTATTTAAGAAGCCTAGCTCCGGGGGCAAAACATTATTAAAGATGATGCGGCCAGCACTAGTTTTAACCCTTTGCCCACCTCTTTTCTGGTCCCTGACCTCAATCTCGGCTTTGAGGTCAATAGCACCAAGTTCATAGGTGAGCTTTGCCTCTTCAAAGCTGCCGAAGATTGTGCCCTCCCCCTTAGCCCCGGGCCTGATTGTGGTCAGGTAGTAGCAACCGAGAACCATGTCCAGGGTCGGGGTTATTATTGGTTCACCGCAGCTTGGCAGCAGCATATTGTAGATGCTGAGCATCAGCTCCCTAGCCCCTTTGACAGCAGCTTTAGACAGTGGGACATGGACTGCCATCTGGTCACCATCAAAATCAGCATTAAAAGCAGCACATACCAGAGGGTGAATCTGGATGGCACTGCCGTCGATGAGCACTGGCTCGAAGGCCTGGATGCTAAGCCGGTGCAAGGTGGGAGCCCGGTTAAGCAACACTAGTCGCTCCTTGGTAACTTCTTCAAGTATGTCATACACCTCTGGCTTAGCTTTCTCTACCAGCCGTCGGGCACCCTTAATGTTGTGGACAATGCCTTCCTTTACCAGTCGGTGCATAACGAATGGCTTGAATAGCTCCAGAGCCATCCGTCTGGGTAAACCACATTGATGAAGCTTGAGTTCAGGGCCAACAACGATGACTGAGCGCCCGCTATAGTCAACTCGTTTGCCGAGCAGGTTCTGACGAAAACGCCCTTGCTTACCTCGGAGCATGTCGGAGAGCGACTTCAATTTATGATTACCACTGACGGAGACGGCTCGCCCCCTTCTGCCGTTATCAATGAGGGAATCAACTGCTTCCTGAAGCATCCGTTTCTCATTGCGGATGATAATCTCTGGTGCCCCTATTTCCAGTAAATGGCGCAATCGGTTATTGCGGTTAATGACTCGTCGATATAGGTCATTAAGGTCACTGGTAGCGAATCTGCCTCCGTCTAGCTGAACCATAGGTCGCAGGTCAGGGGGTAAGACAGGTAATACAGTTAGAATCATCCACTCTGGCTTATTGCCACTGCGGCGAAATGCCTCTACTACCTGTAGCTTCTTACTTGCCTTCTTGTGGCGTTGACCCGAGGTAGAACGGATTTCCTCGAGTAACTTGTTACGCATTTCATCAAGGTTAATGCCCTTAGCCAGTTGGAGGATAGCCTCAGCTCCCATCCCGGCGTCAAAAACTTGACCATATTTTTGTTTAAGCTCGTGATACTGATTCTCGGTGAGTAGAGCACCTTTCCTGAGGTCTTTTAACTGTTCCACGTTGGCCGAAAGCTTTTCCTCAAGCTGTGTTTTTTCCTCAGCCCAATTTCGCCGGAGCTGGTTTACCTCCTCTACTGTTGCCGCCTCCATCTCTTTTATTTTAGCCTCTAGCTCGTCTTGGTGCTTAGCTATTTCCTGTGAGCTATTCTCCTCGAGTTGCTTAGTTGCTTCCTGGCGTGCTGCCTCGTCTATAGAAGTGATGATATAATGGGAGAAGTATAGAACACGCTCCAAACTCCGTGGTGACAGCTCAAGCAATAGTCCTAATCGGTTTGGTATTCCCTTGGCAAACCAGATATGGCTCACCGGGCATGCCAGTTCAATATGTCCCATACGTTCCCGACGCACCCTGGCCCGGGCGACCTCGACGCCACACTTATCGCAAATAATTCCTTTGTAGCGTATCTTTTTATACTTACCACAATAGCATTCGAAGTCTTTAGTCGGGCCAAAGATTTTCTCACAGAAAAGCCCATCCCTTTCTGGCTTCAGGGTGCGGTAGTTGATTGTCTCTGGCTTGGTTACCTCACCGTAAGACCAGCTCCTAATCTGCTCCGGTGACGCTAGGGAGATACGGACAGCATCAAAATCGTTAACTTCAAGCATTCTCTTCTTCTACCTCTTTCTCAATTGAGCCTTCGGCAACTTCAAGTTCTGTCTCCGGTTCAGGGGCTGTGGTAGTTTCCTCAGCGATTGAGCCTTCGGCAACTTCAAGTTCTGTCTCCGGTTCAGGGGCTGTGGTAGTTT
>CAZQRE010000081.1:0-4995 GCA_964595695.1 uncultured Dehalococcoidales bacterium | reverse complement strand
GGAAGCCAACCCGTCCCCCTCCCAGGATAACCACACTCTTGGCTGGGCGTTGTGGTTGAGCAAAGCTCTCCCCTAATTCATCCATGAACTCTGGCGAGGCAACTAGGTAAATGTGGTCATCTCGTTCTATCACTTCATCGGCGCTTGGCATAATGACTCCCCGGGCACGGACAATTGCGGCAACGACACACGGTTTAGGAAGAGCAATGTCGCCCAAGGGTTTATTCACTATTGCCCCCCTTTCCACCTTGAATTCCCTTATCTGAACAAGGCCATTGGCAAAGTTCTCTATTGGGGTAGAGTAGAAGCTAGACAGGATACTCATTATTTCTTTAGCTGCTTCAACCTCGGGGTTGATGAAGATGTCTATCCCTAGGCTTTTTGGTCTGATTACCTTTCGTGGGGCGGAAGGCGACTTGCCAGCGGTAACAAAGTAGCCTGAATATTCAGGGTTGCGGATTCTGGCCGCTGTTGTGCCTGCACCTAACTCCTTGGCTATGAAGCAGGTGAGCATATTGGTTTCATCACTATTAGTGACGGCAATAATTAAATCAGCGCGGTGGACTTCTGCTTCCCTTAGAACCTTAGGTGTTGCCGCATTTCCGAGGACGGTCTTGACATCAAGCTGGCGGCGGATGTTGTCTAGTACCTCCTCAGATTGCTCCACCACAACTACATTCTGTTCCTCCTCTGCCAGCAGAGAGGCTATGTTGAAACCTACTACCCCGCCACCGACTATGATGATATACATTTATCTCATCCCCCGATATTTACTAGCCATGCCCTTAAAGAACCTTGAAACACCCTGAGAGATGGTGCGAAGTCTTCCTTCAGGCTTTCTCCGTCTCCGTACCACTCTGTTGCCTGGACGAGTGGTGGGTAGTTGCTCAAGAGGCTCATTTTGTCTATATTGCGCGTTTGGTTTCATTGCTTGTTTTTTGAATTTTATGTCCTTATTTACTGGCTGTCAACCAGTCTCAGCTTGACAATTATATATGTCTTGTTTAAACTTATAAATTGAACTAAGCTAGGGTTATGACCTGACCCAGACAGGAGCGTTTTGCCTTATATCTGCAGGCATCTGCCAGGAGTCTTCGGTCTTGGCTTTATGCTTTCTAATTTTATATGGAAGCAAGAGCCTAGTAAACCTTTTCCTTCTCATCCTCTAATTCTTAATCCAATTTGTTGGCAAAGGAGGATTATTTGTGTTTAAGTTCCCTTTTATACCTCGTGAGGAGAAGTTTTTTGACCTTTTTGAGGAGGGTGCCCAGAATATGGTAAAAGCAGCTCAGGGGCTAAAAGAGATGGTTGATACTTGGGAGGATGTTGAGGGGAAAGTAGGCGAGATAACTGAGCTGGAGCACCACGGGGATACTATTACCCATCAGATTATGGCACAGTTGTATCGCACCTTTGTTACCCCATTTGATAGGGAGGATATAGCTTTGCTAGCTCATTCCCTGGATGATGTGACCGACTTTATTCATGCTGCGGCTGATGCTATGCTTATCTATAAGATAGACCCTCCCAGCCAGAGGGCTAAGGAGTTAGCCGATATTATAGTGCAGGCGACGGCTGAGGTGGAAAGGGCAATGCCTGAGTTGCGACATCGGGGTGAGTTGAAGCAGGTTCTCCAGCGATGCGTGGAGATTAATCGGTTAGAGAATATGGCTGATAGGGTATTTCGCTTAGCGATGGGTGAGCTTTTTAATGATTCCTCAGATATTGCTCAGGTTATTAAGTGGCGTGAGATTTACGAGCATATGGAGAGCGCTACCGATAGGTGTGAGGATGTGGCTAATGTCCTTGAAGGGGTAGCCCTCAAGCATGCCTGATTCTTCCCTCTGGCTCCTTCTTGTTATTATTGTTTTGGCTATTGGCTTTGGAGTAACTAACGGTTTCAATGATGCGGCCAATGCCGTGGCTGCCTCAGTTGGGTCTCGGGCTCTTTCCCCCAGAAACGCCATAATACTGGCTGCCTGTTTTAATCTGGCTGGTGCCGCCACCGGCACGGCTGTTGCCAGAACTATCGGTACAGGGATTTTAGTCTCAGAGGTTATCCCACAACATTTAGAGTATGTGCCGCTGATTGCTGCTTTAGCCGCAGTTATTATCTGGGGTACTATAGCTACCTATTATGGTCTGCCGGTAAGCATAAGCCATGGCTTTATTGCCGGACTAGCCGCCGCCGGGATAGCTTTGGTTGGTAGTGGAGCAGTGATGTGGGGATGGGGTGACCGTTTGTCACAGACCCTGTTGGCAGTAGTTACGGCTCCGGTTCTGGGTTTCGTTGGTGGCTTTGTCTTGATGGTCATCCTATTTTGGGTGTTCCGGCGAAGTGCTCCAGCCAGAATGCGAGTTGTTTTTAGCCGTCTGCAATGGCTTACTACTGCCTTTCTAGCTTATAGCCATGGCTTGAATGATGGTCAGATGCCTATAGGGGTTATCACTATGGCACTGGTGATTTATACCGGGCAGTCTGGTTTGTGGGAACATATCCCGTGGTGGGTAATAATTATCTCGGCATTAGCCATTAGCTCAGGGACGGCTATTGGCGGCTGGCGGGTCATTAGAACACTGGGCTTTAGGGTTACCAATCTTCAGCCGGTTCATGGTTTTGCCGCTGATTTTTCAGCGGCTATAGTTATTTGGGTAGCTTCGCAATTGGGTATTCCGGTAAGCACTACCCATTGTGCCAGTTCAGCTATTATGGGAATTGGGGCTACCAAGCGGCTTTCGGCAGTGCGCTGGGGGGTGGCGCGTAGTATCGTGGTTGCCTGGATATTAACCTTCCCTATCTGTGGTGGCTTGGGTTATTTGTTTGCTCGGCTGCTGGGGATAATCTTCTAGTTAGCTTATAGACAAACCTCTCTGGGAACTACTTGGCATTTTTCGGCAGTAATGATAGCTTCAATGTCTGATACCGCCAGGTCAATTTCGTCCCGCTTGTTTACTACTACATAGTTAAACAGGGGTAGCTGTTTTATTTCCTCCTCCGCAGTTTCTGTGCGTAGGGCTAAGTCGAAGGGCGATTCGGTATGGCGCTGCTTGAGCCTTGTAGCCAGTTCTTCCATTGATGCCGGCATGAGAAAGATAAATACTGCTTCAGGCAGGATTTTCTTAATAGTGGCTGCTCCTTGAATGTCAACCTTTACTATTATATTTTGTCCCTTGTCCAGTGCTTGTTTTACCGGTTCCTTAGGCACCCCATACCAATTGCCATAGACATTAGCCCACTCCAGTAACTCATTACCAGTAATCATCTCCTGGAAGCTTTCCGTTGAGATAAAGTGGTAATCTATATTATCTCTTTCCTTAGCTCGCCGAGGCCGTGTAGTTACCGTGGTAATATATTCAAGAGGGTAGTCTGATTCCTTCATCCTGGTCAAAATCGCATCTTTGCCTGCTCCTGAGGGACCGGAGAGAACTATGAATAACGGGCTTTTTTCAGCGGTTTTTTTACGGCTCGCCTTTTTCATCGTTTTACTCTGGTTTTAGCACTGAACCGCCTCGGCTTGCTTGTAACCTGCCAGCGATAGTTTCTGGGGCAAGTGCCGCTAGAATGATATGCCCGCTATCGGTGACGATAACTGCCTTTGTTCTTTTGCCATTGGTCATATCAATTAGCAGCCCCTTGTTTCTTGCCTCCTGGATGGTACGTTTCATAGGTGCTGAGTTTGTTGTAGCTATAGCAATAACCCTGCTCATGGCTAGTATATTACCAAATCCGATATGAACCAGTTCTGTGACCATTATTTTCACCCCGGGAGATTAATTTATAGTTATTAACATCAGATTAGGCATTTGTTGCTTTATTGCCTAATCTAGAATTATCTGACCACTCGATTAACTTAATCGAGTCGAGCAAATTCTATTTTAAGCGATGTATATCACCCCTCCTTTCCTGTGTTATTTCACGATGTTTATATTAATCTTATACCCTTAGTGGCAGTTAGGCAATGGCTTGAAGGTTGAAAAGGACTTGAATTATTCACTATTTAGTGATAAATTATGATTTGAGTTGAGCAAGTGTGAGTGATTATCACATATTCTGAGCCTGCACCATGAGTAGAGGGGAGCTTTAATCCCGGTTCTAAAGTAGGGTGCAAGACGATCTGGACTATCTGCCTGAAAAAGAAAGCGCAGCTCAACGTGTGCCTTTAGGCTTCAAATTTTCTTACTGGCATTACCACCAGTTACAGTTAAGATAGGTTAGGGGGTTAAAAATAGGTGTACGAGATATTGTTGAAACAAGACCTGGTGCCCAATATCCATCTGTTCAAGGTTTGGGTACCTAATGTGGCTAAGAAGGCTCAGCCAGGACAGTTTGTTGTCATCAGGATTGACGAAAGGGGTGAGCGTATCCCATTAACAATTGCCGATTGGGATGGGGGAGAGGGTAGTGTTACCATCGTCTTTATGGAGGTGGGGACAACCACCCATCGGCTGGCCTTGCTGAGAGCTGGCGACTTTATCACTGATTTTATCGGTCCACTGGGTTTACCTACCCATATTGAGAAATTTGGCACTGTGGTCTGTGTTGCCGGAGGATTTGCTGTGGCTACCATAATGCCTATTGCCAGAGCTATGAGGGAGAAAGGGAATAAGGTCATTTCTATTATGGGGGCACGGAGCAAAAACCTCATCTTTTGGGAGGATGAGCTACGCAGTGTCAGTAACCAGCTAATAGTTACTACTGATGATGGCTCTTATGCTCGTAAAGGGCTGGTAACCGAGCCACTGAAGGAGCTGCTTGAAGGTAATGACAGGATTGACCGGGTGATTGCCATTGGCCCCAGCATTATGATGAAATTCTGTGCCAAAACCACACTGCCTTTTGGGGTTAAAACCATTGTCAGCCTGAACCCAATAATGGTTGATGGCACTGGCATGTGTGGTTGCTGTCGGGTATCTGTTGGTGGAGTGACCAGATTTACCTGTGTCGATGGCCCCGACTTTGATGGCCATAAGGTAGATTGGGACCTGCTCTTTGCC
>CAZQRE010000080.1:0-5118 GCA_964595695.1 uncultured Dehalococcoidales bacterium | reverse complement strand
CTGCTGAGCAGGCAGGCTTTTCTCCCTGCCCCGCACCACGGGCACAATGCAGTAGGCACAAAAGCTGTTACAACCATCCTGAACCTTGATGAAGGCACGAGTCCTGAAACCATTATAATGGCTGATAGTGGAATCCACTTGACCGCAGACTGGGTTACTTATGCCACCAGACTCCTCCAGTAGCCGCAGTAGATGTGGTTTGTCATCATTGCTAAGGACAAGGCCAACACCATCAATCTGAGCCAGCTCCTGGGGGGCTCGCTCAGCATAGCAACCAGTGGCAATAAGCAGGGCATCAGGATTTCGCCCATGTGCCAGCCTGAGCCGGTGACGAGATTTGCTATCGGCTATATGAGTAACAGTGCAGGTATTCAGTATATAGACATCAGCCTCATCAGCCGGAGATACCAGCCTGTACCCTGCCTCAGCCAACTGTTTAGCTAAAAGCTCTGTCTCGGCTTGATTGAGTTTACAGCCTATAGTGTCTAAGGCAACCTTTGTGCTTCCAGACCCTTTACTCACCCCACCAACCTTAATCTGAATTTGAATTTGTTTAGTAACCCTATCCCCTTTATCCCCTTCATGCAAGGAATACCTCTTCCTATTCTAGGGGAAGGGGAAGGATTATTATGATATGAACATCTTCCTATCATGGGGCTTCGCCCCTCTAAAACTCCCCCTAGACTAAATAAAACTCCACTTAGACCAAACAAACTTCACCCTCTTAACCCCCCCTTTGGCAAGGGGAGGAAGAAGAGAGTTTAGAGAAGGGCTTTATCCCTCCCTTACCTACACTCCCCCTTCCCTTAAAAGGGAAGGGGGTCAGGGGGATAGGTTTCTAAGTAACTCTCATTCCTAGATTGACTATCTAACTACACAGGCATTATAATATTCATATTCTCAGACGGTCAAATGGAAGCCATCTTTAAGCAGGGGGTAAAGGGGAGTGAGCTTGATAAGCAATCCCAATAATAGAGTTGTGGTTACCGGGATGGATGTTCTGTGCCCACTCGGTCTGAATATCGCCACCACCTGGGAGGGTCTTATCGCCGGTAAGTCTGGCATTGACTACATTACCCTGTTTGACCCTGAGCCCTTTGCTACCAAGTTTGCTGGCGAGGTAAAGGGATTTGAGCCTACCGATTACATCAGCCGCAAGGATGTCCGCCGCATGGACCGTTTTGCTCAACTGGCGGTAGTTGCCAGCTTGCAGGCAGTGGAGCAATCAGGAATCAAAATTAACTCCATGAATCAGGATAATATCGGCGTTATAGTTGGCAGTGGGATTGGCGGTCTAACCACCTTATTTGAACAAACCAAGCTACTATTAGAAAAGGGACCGAACAGAGTGAGCCCATTCCTAGTCCCAATGATGATAACCGATATGGCGGCTGCTCAGGTATCCATCACACTGGGAGTGAAAGGAACGAATCTGTGCACTACTTCAGCCTGCTCCAGCGGTTCAGATGCTATTGGAGTTGCTTATGAACTCATTAGGCAAGGTGATACCCAGGTTGTGATAACCGGCGGCAGTGAGGCAATAATTAACCCAATAGGTATTAGCGCTTTCAATGCCCTCAAAGCTATCTCAACCAAAAACGATGAGCCGCAGCTAGCCTCTCGTCCCTTTGATGCCAAGCGTGATGGCTTTGTTATTGGTGAAGGAGCTGGCATCCTTATCTTGGAAAATCTGGCTCATGCCCAAAGGCGTGGGGCTCAAATCTTGGCTGAGATTATAGCCTATGGAGCCACTGCTGACGCCTACCATATTACCCAGCCGGATGAAGCTGGAAGTGGTGCCGCCAGGGCAATGCAGGTAGCACTTAATAAAGCCGGATTAGCTCCTACCGAGATTGATTATATTAACGCTCATGGCACCTCTACAGTACTAAACGACAAGGTGGAGACCCTGGCGATAAAGAGTGTATTTGGTGACTACGCCTACCACATTCCGATAAGCTCGACCAAATCAATGACGGGGCACCTCATTGGTGCTGCCGGTGCTGTTGAGGCAGCAATATGTATTATGGTTATCCAGCACGGGCTTATACCGCCGACGATAAACCTTACCCACCCCGACCCTGAATGTGATTTAGACTATGTGCCCAATGTAGCCCGCCGAGCCAAGGTTACTACCGCTCTGTCCAGTTCCTTTGGCTTTGGTGGTCATAATTCAGTTCTGGTCTTCCGACAATATCCTGAGGCATAAGCTTGAACCATAGTCGTTGGAACCTTCTGCCCTCTGTTCCAGATAAACATCTGGTTAATGCTTCGGGTTTTCCCCCTCTAATAGCTCAACTCCTGTATAATCGCGGTCTGGCTAAGCCATCTCAATTAGAATTATTCGTTGCTGCTGATAAACGCCTGTCAGGTAACCCCTTCCTGTTGCCTGATATACACCAGGCAGTAGCCAGGGTTTATCAGGCTTTGCTTTCAGGTGAAAACATAGCTATTTATGGCGACTTTGATGTTGATGGCATCACTGCTACCGCCCTCTTAGTCCGGGGGCTATCAACCCTTGGTGGTAAGACCATCCCCTACATACCTCATCGTCTGACCGAAGGCTATGGACTCAAAACAGCCGCTTTAGAGAACCTCTACCGACAAGGCATTAGCCTGGTTATTACTGTTGATTGCGGAATTACTGCCCTGTCCCAGGTTAAGAAGGCAAAAAGGATGGGGCTAGATATAATCATTACCGACCACCATACCCCTCCCGCGGTAATTCCACCAGCCATTGCCATTGTTAATCCCAAGCTGCCCGACTCAAATTACACCTTTTCAGAACTGGCTGGCGTCGGGGTAGCCCTCAAGCTGCTTCAGGCTTTGTTCCAAGGTATCGGCAAAGAGGAGCAAGTGGACGAACTAATAGACCTGGTAGCCCTGGGAACTGTAGCCGATATGGTGCCTCTATTAGGGGAAAATAGATATCTGGTTAAGCAAGGGCTGAAGCTAATTAATACCACTCCTCGCCTTGGAGTCAGGGAAATGATAACCCAGGCTGGACTGCCCAGCGGCAGCCTTGATACAGAAAGCATCTCCTGGGTCATAGCCCCGCGGTTAAATGCTGCTGGCAGATTGGAACATGCCATGACCAGCTATGAATTGCTGATGACGGACTCGCCACAGGAAGCACATACCCTGACTATGCGGCTGGAAGAGAAAAATGCTGAACGGCAAAGACTAACTGATAAAGTGTTAGCTAAAGCCAGGGAGCAAGTATTAGCCCAGGGGATTTCACCACTGCTAATAGCCAGCGATAGCGACTATCCCGTTGGCATCGCTGGGCTGGTAGCCGGTAAGCTATCAGGGGAATTTTATCGCCCGGCTATTGTTATCAAAACCGGTGAACTGGTAAGTAGCGGTAGCTGCCGCAGTATCCCTGAGTTTGATATTATCCTTGCCCTGAATCAGTGTCGCCGTCTCCTATCCCAGTTTGGTGGTCACCCCCGGGCAGCCGGTTTTACCCTGCCGACCAAGAACTTAGCTCGCTTACGACAAGAGCTGTTACAGCTCGCCGCTACCCAACTAGCCGGGGTTGACCTTCGTCCTCACCTTGATATTGATGCTGAAGTTACCCTCCCTGACCTCACCGGGGATACCTTTCAAACAATTCAACAGCTAGCTCCCTTTGGTCAGGGTAACCCACTACCCACCTTCCTCAGCCGCCGGGTAGAGGTTATTGACTGCCGCACAATAGGCGGTAATGGAGAGCACTTGAGAATGAAACTGAAGCAGGGCGGGACTGTATGGGGCGGGGTCAGTTTCGGAATGGGTAACTACCTGTCTGAGGCATCATCGCCCCTAGACATTGTCTATAACCTGGAAATAGACCGCTGGGGTGGGGAGGAGAGACTACGGCTCAATATCCTTGACTTCGCCCCAAGTAGATAGGCTGGCCATACTGGCAACAGCACAGTATTATAATTAACTGCTCACTTTTATCCGAAGTGGTGTTATACTGAGTAGAGCTACTGCTAGGAGGTCCTTCTATGACAATAGGCAAGCTTATCAACTACTGGACACTAATTATTATTCTCCTGGTAGCAATTATTACTGTTGGTGGCACAGTAGCCTGGTCAAAATATAGCCCGAGCCAACCTATAGAGATTTCTATGCCGCCCACCCCGGAGCTACCAGGCGAGATTTATATCGGGGGCGCTATCAGTAACCCCGGCTTCTATCCATTAAAAACCGGGGACAGCATAGAAGCTATTATTCAAGCTGGTGGCGGAATTACCAGCAATGCCGACCCCAGTCGGCTCGAACTCTACATTCCCAAAGCAGAAGAGGAAGAGCAACCACAAAAAATCAACCTTAATCGGGCTGAAGCCTGGCTACTCGAAGCTCTGCCTGGAATTGGTGAAACCTTGGCTCAACGCATCATAGACTATCGTGAACAAAATGGGCTATTTAGCAACATTAATGAGCTAACCAAGGTAACAGGTATAGGAACTACTACCTACGAAGAGATTAAGCACCTGATTACTGTCGCCGACTAATACTCAGGATGGAGGCTCGTGCCACTAATCTATCTTAGTTGTGCCTGGGTGGCTGGTATCATTTTGGGGTCAGAATTTAATCTCCCCTTAGCCCTCATTCTTGCCGGACTTGTTCCCCTCTCCTTACTTTTCCTCCTTCGTCAACATAAGAAATTAATAATCCTAACCAGTTTATGTCTCATTGCCCTCTTCGCCGGCACCTTCCACTCTCAGTCATCTCTACCCCCAAATGATGAGAGTTACCTTCGGTTTTACAACAACGAAACTGTAGAAATCAAGGGGATAGTAAATAAAGTCCCAGATGTTAGAGATAAAACTACCCACCTCTACTTGTCAGCTACCGAAGTAAAATTGGATAAGGGGTGGCAAGAGGTATCAGGAACGGCTCTGCTGTTTGTCCCCCGCTACCCTGGCTATGACTATGGTGATGTGTTCCTGGTAACCGGGAAACTGGAGACACCACCCCAGCTCAATGACTTTGATTATAGAGGTTATCTGGCACACCAGGGAATCTATTCCACTATGCTCTATCCTGAAATAGAAATCTTGGAAAGAGGAAAGGGCTTTAAGCCGCTGGAGTGGGTTTACTCACTAAGAAACCACCTATCTCAAACCC
>CAZQRE010000079.1:0-5132 GCA_964595695.1 uncultured Dehalococcoidales bacterium | reverse complement strand
CTCCTCGGCTTGCTTTTGTTGTGCGGCTAGGGCTTGGTGTTCAGTTTCAGCCTGGGTTAAATCGTTGACTAACTGTGGTAGTAGATTAAGTTCTTGGCTTAGGTTTTGCCTTTTTTGATTATCAACCTCTAGGCTGTGGTGCAGCTCTTGACTCGCCGCCTCAGCACAGGATAAAGCCTCTTTTTCTTGGTTGATGAGCCTGCCGGCTTCTTCCAGCTTTTGCTTTGGAGCTTCATACTGCTCCAGGTCAATCAGGCGCTGACGCACCTGTTCGTGCTGCTGTGGATTGTAGTCAAGTTTGGCTAATTCGCCTTCAAGCTGGTGGAGAGTCTGTTGCTCAATAGTGGCAAAATCCCGGCTGGCTAGGTGCTGTTCAATTTCAGCTAGTCTTTTTGTCGCCTCATTTAGTTTGTTGGAAGCCTCTTCAGCTTCAGAAATTGATTTGCCGAGGATGCTGGCTTTACCCTGGGCGGAAGCTCTATCCTGATTTAACCTTGCTTCAAGCTGGGATATTTCATTTTCCAGTGATTCCAGCTCTATTTTCTGGTGAGCTAGCTCAGTTTGGTTTGATTTTAGAGAATCAGATTTAGTGTGCTTATCGCCGGTATATTTCGTCTCAATAAGCTTTAGACCCTCCATGCCCAGCTCTGTCTCACATAACGGGCATTTAGCACCACTCTCAGTCAATAAAAGGTTGAGCTTTTCTTGTATTTCCGCTATTTCCTGCTCTAGTTGGATTTTATTGGATTCCAGGTAGTGGATTTGGGTCAGTAGTTCCTGGCTATTTTGTCTTTTCCGGTGTAGTGTTTCTTCTTGCTCAGCTAAGCGACGCAATTGAGCCTGTATCTGCTGTAACTCATTTCTAAGCTGGGGTAGTTTTTGTGAGCTAGCTTCCAATTCCTTGATTTGGCTTTGAGCTATGGCATGCTCGGTGATTAGGGCTTCCCCGGCCTGCATAATAGTTATTTCCAACCGGTGCTTACGCTCGTTTAGAGTAGTCACCAGTCTAAACCTTTGGTTGAGTTCATCATTTAATTTCTTGGCTTGGGCAAGCTGAGCATAGCCTTGTTCTATAGAGGAGCGCCGGGCTATTAGCTGTTCATATTCCTTGAGCCTTAAGTTATGTTGTTTAACCTGGTCTTCCCAGCGCTCCAGGTCTCTTTCAGTCTCTGTTATGTGCTTCTCTAGCTCAGTTAGTTGCCACTTCTTGTTTTCCAGGGACTCCTTTTCCTGTCGCAGCTCATTTAGCCTGGATTCTTGCTTTTTGGTTACTTCTTCTATATGGTGGAGTTCACTTTGGGCTGATTCAAACTCAGCTTGGTAGGCTGGCTTTTGACCTAATTCATCACTAATGTCTTTAATGGCGCTCTCAGCCAGAGCCTTTTCCGTTTCCTGCTGCTTTGCCAGGTCTCTGGCTTGCCCCTCAAGTTCATCATAGAAGGAAAGTCCCAGAATATCAGCTAGCACTTGCTTACGCTCCACCGGTCGCTTGATAGTGAACTCGTCAGCGTGACCCTGCACCAGGAAGGCACTGTTTATGAAAGTGGAATAATCCATATGTAGGATGCTGGTAATTTCCTGCTGTGTTTGGGCTATACTATTACCCGTAATTGGCCTGAAGCCATCCCCGGTAGCTACCTGAAATTCCAGGATAGTTCGCCCTGAGCGCCCTCGTTGTCTGGGCTTGGAGTGCTTGCGTATGATGCGATATAGCTGCTCGCCTACGGCGAAGTCAAACTCCACCTCCATCTCATGCTGACCCAAATGAATCAGGTCGTCATCACTTTTAGCTCTGGTTCGCCCCCACAGTGCCCAGGTCATAGCATCAATCAGAGCCGACTTACCGTTGCCGTTATCGCCACTGATACAGGCGGTGTGGATGCCATCAAAAGAGAGTGGCGGCACATTATCCCGGTAGCACATAAAATTGCGCAATGCTAATTTAATGGGAATCATTTTTTAACTTCCTCAGATGGCATAGGTTGTCCCTTATTAGTAATAATAACTTTAATAATAACTTTGTCTATTTAATTCCTTTGTCATTCTGAGCGTAGCCAAGAATCCCAGATTCTTCATTCCACTTCGTTACATTCAGAATGGACAGCTTATTTTAGCATAATCAAGGGATTATTTATCTACCTCACCCCCTCTATCCCCCTCTCCAAGATATGGAGATGTATTCTTTGCATGAGGGGGAGGGGTTAAAAAAAGGGGCTAATGCCCCTCTTAGACGCTCCGTTGTGTTAAACTTAGGTTTGAACAAAATGGCTTGTTGTTGGGTCAAAGCTAGGGGACGCGCAACCAGTTATACCGCGAGATGAAGGATTACGAGCTCTCCAGCGGGTGGGTTTGCCCGTACTACCTCAAAGTCTGAATCAGCCGTGATGAATGTTCGAGCATGTGTTTGGGCAAGTGCTAGATGCAGGGCATCTGCTGGGGTTAGTTTGAGTTGTTGCATATAATCAGGGGTTAGATCAACAACATGTTCCCACAGCGCATCTGTCCTTGGGATTACCTTAATTGGTACACCGGCATTTGACCAATCTCTCATCATCGAACCCACAGCAGTAATCCAGCCTTCATATGATTTAAAGATTTCCTCACACCAACGCAGATATATGTTCTTACCCCATTTAGCAGTTGGAGGTTGATTAAATATTTTACAATAGGCTAATTTGGCTGTTGCCCAAAGACATTCGTCTAGTGAAATCGGGGATATTAATACGCTGGATTTACCTATTAATAGATCTGCCGTCAGCTTGATACACTTGGGATACAGGCGATGAGTATTAACGATAGCTCCAACTAAAACATTTGCATCGAGGTAGACAGGTGAATCAATCGTCATTTGTGGTGTCCAGTCAATATATTGCATATTTGCACTACTCAGGAGTAGTTACAATATCACCTAGATCAAGATCAGGCGTACCAGGAATACGCCCTATATGGCGCACAAACGCTTTGAAAAGCTCAGGAGACATCTGCTGCCTATATTGTTCCAAGTCGATGCTACCATATCGTTGCTTGTATTCCTCGCTTCCTACCACTATACCTGGCGCAACCACGATGGGTAATTCTAGAGGTGTACGCCAGTCTCTTACGGCTGTTTGAACTGGTTGTGGGAAACCAGCGTCGCTAAGAGAATTGCTCAATATGTCATTAATTTGTCTCCAAACAAGCGAGCTAGTATCTCTAATCATGTCCAGTAACTTGACTGGGACTTCCTCGACGTCACGCGGTTTTGGGAGTTGTATGTTCTCAATGGTGGCGGTATCGATTGACATCGTTAATCTTCCCCCTTTTTCAAGTAACTAAAGACTGACTTGGCTTGACGCGTTTGCCATTGACCAGCAGCCTGAAGAAATTTTCGCACGTAGTCTGCGTCAAATGCAAAATCTTTGTTCTGCTGATATTGTAAGCTTAAAAAGACAAAATTATCTGGAACCTGGTCTCTTCCATAGTGCAGGTAAATTTTAAGCAATTGTTCTTTTACCATAGGCCCAGTCAGATAATGCTTTAATATATCGTCTTCTATCTGGTCAAATATCAATCCAATGTCGGTGGTAGAATCTACCAGAGCGCCTGGCTGAAGAAAACGATTCTTCATAAGAAGAAGTAGTTCGTGAAATGGTACGGCGTATGGCTCTATGAAAATGGATTCATAGGAGATCTGGCCGATATTAGGCAGCTTGGATGCACTATTTGATTTCACCAACTTATCTACAGCTATATCAATACTATCCTCTATGGATTTCATTCCTTCTTGTATGAATTCAAAAGCCCTAATTTGAAGTACCACCCGCTGCTTCTTATCTTTTAGGTCGATAATTAGAGGCGATCCCTCGATTTCTGCTGACGGGGTCTCTCCCACACCACGGATTATGCTCCGCATCTCCTGCCATGGATTGATTGCCTCAGAGAATCGCAACCTTATTGTCGTTTTGACTAGTTCCATGACCTACTTTTGCCTCTCTCTGTACAAAATAATAAGCATTTGCAAGGATATATTATCATGGCATTGATTGTCAACTACTACCCCGCTCAAGCAACACAGTTATACATTAATTATAGCACTACCGAGGAGAACTCGCTTTGTGAACAATGTGGCGGATTGCACAATCTGACGTTTAGTTCAACTGAATAGTAAACCTAGGCAATAACTACCTGCCCTTGTTCTGAGCTAATAATGAGAGAGCTTGAGCTTGACGGCTAGGGCAGTCCCGAATTAGAATAAGTCCCGGTGAGGGGTGATAGATGTTTGAATTTCTTACCGATAGGTTAGGTAAGGTATTTCGTGGACTGAGTAGCAAGGGTAGGCTTGGGGAAAAGGATATAGATGATGCCCTGCGCCAGGTGCGGTTAGCCCTTCTGGAAGCAGATGTAAACTTCAGGGTGGTGAAGGACTTTATTGCCAGGGTGCGGGAGCGTTCTCTTGGTGCCGAGGTGCTACAAAGCCTAAACCCAGCCCAGCAGATAATCAAAATCGTCAATGATGAGCTTATCGCCATACTGGGTGGAGGCCAGAGTCGTCTGACATCATCGGCTCAACCACCTTCAGTAGCCATGCTGGTAGGGTTGCAGGGCTGTGGTAAGACTACCACCGCTGCCAAGTTAGCTCTTCATTTAAAGCATTTAGGGCAGCGCCCTTTGCTGGTGGCAGCCGATAACCGCCGACCGGCAGCTATAGAACAGCTAGTTGCTCTGGGTAAGCAGATTGACATTCCAGTTTATAGTGAGGCTCCTGAGGCTACGAGTAAGGACATTTGTGTTCATGCTTTGAGGAGAGTTAAGGAGTTAGCTGCTACCTGGGTTATAGTTGATACTGCTGGTCGTTTCCATATAGACGAGATAATGATGGAAGAGTTGGCTCAGGTCAAAAGGGAGCTAAAGCCGTGTGAGGTAATATTGGTGGTTGATGCTATGACTGGTCAGGATGCATTGCAGTTAGCCGGGGGGTTCCATTCAAGGCTGGGTCTAACCGGGCTGGTCTTGATTAAATTGGACGGTGTTGCCCGGGGTGGGGCGGCTCTTTCTATCAGGGGGGTTGGCGGGGTGCCAATAAGGTTCATGGGCGTTGGTGAGACGGTTGATGCCTTTGAGCCTTTTTATCGTGACCGTTTGGCTTAACGCAT
>CAZQRE010000078.1:0-5159 GCA_964595695.1 uncultured Dehalococcoidales bacterium | reverse complement strand
GCCTGGTCCAGGGCATTAACCGGACCATTACCCTCAGCCGCGGTATGCATTATTTCAGTGCCCACCCTTACCTTTACCACTGCCTCGGATAGCATCTCTTCCATCCCCTTTCGAGTAGACGGGCGCCGTCTTTTCTCAACCACTACCATAAAATCAACCAGCTCAAAGGGTGGCTGGTAATCTGGCTTAGCCCGACGGACAAGTAGCTCAAAGGAGGCTTCGGCATTGTCATACTGGAAACCCTGGCTTTCCAGCAACTTAACCTGCTCCAGCAACTCCTGTGCTTCCTTACCTTTTAGGGGTAGAGCTAATCCCTTTTCCTTTGCCTTATATAGAATGTTCCCCTTTCCCGATAGCTCAGATACTACCACCTTTGGCTTATTACCTACCTGAGCCGGGTCTATATGCTGATAGCTATCCGCCCACTTCACCACGCCGGAAACATGAAGCCCACCCTTGTGGCTGAAGGCACTGGAGCCAACATAAGGCAAGAAGGCATCGGGAATAAGATTAGCCACCTCGCTTACGTAGTGTGATACCTCAGTCAATTCAGCCAACTGCTTATCAGTAACACAATCAACATTCATCTTGAGCTTCAATATCGGGATGATAGAGCAAAGGTTAGCATTGCCACAGCGCTCGCCATAGCCATTAATAGTGCCCTGAACCTGAGTAGCTCCAGCCTTTACCGCAGCCAGAGTATTAGCTACCGCCAACGCGGTATCATTATGAGCATGAATGCCCAAGGGCACAGCAGTTAGCTTCCTAGCGGCGTCAACAGCAACTGTTATCTCATTGGGCAGTGTGCCCCCATTGGTATCACAGAGCACCAGGCAGCTAGCCCCGGCTTCGGCAGCAGTTGCTAAACAACGCAGAGCATAATCAGGGTTAGCCTTGAAGCCATCAAAGAAGTGCTCAGCATCAAAGAAGACGGTAAGACCTTTTGCCTTGAGATACCCTATTGAGTCGGCAATCATACTCAGGTTTTCTTCCAAGCTGGTTTCCAGCACCTGGGTAACCTGCAACTCCGAGCTCTTGCCGACAATAGTAGCCACCTTTACCCCGGCACTAGCCAGAGCCTGAAGGTTAGCATCTGTTTCAGCCTTAGCTTTGGGTCGTCTGGTGCTACCGAAAGCAACCAATAAGGAGTGGGAAAGAGCCAGGCTCTTTGCCCTGTCAAAGAACTCAACATCCTTAGGATTAGAGCCAGGCCAGCCCCCCTCTATAAAGTGGATACCTAGCTCATCAAGTTTCTGGGCAATATGGAGTTTATCAACCACCGAGAAGGAGATACCCTCCCTCTGCGCCCCATCGCGCAGTGTGGTATCATAAAGCTGAATTTGTGTCAATTCTTATCCCACCTTCCCGGCAATTAAATCCCCCATCTCCCTTGTCCCCACCTTTTTTTTACCTTCGTCCATTATATCATAGGTGCGGTAGCCCTCGCTCAAGACTTCTTCAACGGCATCCTCAACCATACCTGCTGCATTTGTCAAGCCAAAGGAGTAGCGCAGCATCATAGCCACACTAAGAATGATAGCGATGGGATTAGCCATGTTCAAACCGGCACGGCGAGGGGCACTGCCATGAATGGGCTCATACATACCAAATATATCGACCCCTTCCTGTGGCACCCCAGCCAGACTAGCTGAAGGCAGCATCCCCATAGAGCCAGCCAGCATTGATGCTTCATCGGTAAGAATATCACCAAACATATTCTCGGTAACGATAACATCAAAGTAGTTAGGGTTTTGGATTAGTCGCATAGCGCAGGCATCTACCAGCATGTGCTCCAGTTCTACATCGGGATAGCCTGCAGCCACCTCTATAGCCACCTGTCGCCACAAGCGGGAAGATTGCAGAACATTGGCTTTATCTACCGAGACCAACTTTTTATGCCGACGCCGTGCCAGCTCAAAGCCAACCCTGACAATACGCTCAATTTCCTGCTCTGAGTAGGTCATTGAGTCGGTAGCCCGTCTGCCCTGGGATGTCTGCCACTGCCTCTTGGGTCGAGCAAAGTAGAGACCTCCAGTAAGCTCACGAACAAATATGAAATTCACCCCCTCGATAACCTCCGGTTTCAGGTTGGTGGAATCAACAAGCGTAGGAAAGACCATCACTGGGCGTAGATTAGCGAACAGCCCCAGCCCCTTTCGTAACGCCAGCAGACCGTCTTCAGGATGAACCCCAGCCTTGGGGTCATCCCACTTGGGTCCACCCACAGCACCGAGCAGCACTGCACCACAGCTTTTGCACATTTTCAAGGTATCTGGCGAAAGCGCCGTTCCCTGCTGGTCAATGGCACACCCACCAACCAACCCATAGTGCAAGCTTAAACTGTGTCCAAACTTGTTGCCTGTTACCTGCAACACCTTGATTGCCTCACTGGTAACCTCAGGACCAACACCATCACCAGGTAAAACCGCTACACTAAATTGCACTTAAAGCCTCCTACTAGCTAATCTCATTTTGGTGTATTCAATAAGCCCGCCGGCGGAGATAAGCTCAGCCATAAAATCAGGGTAAGGCCTGGCGGTAAAGGTCATACCGTTGGTCACATTCTTTATCTTGCCACTGGACAGGTCAACCTCAAGCAAATCGCCAGCCTCTGTTTTATCCACTGCCTCCTCACATTCAAGCAGTGGCAGACCAATATTTATGGCATTGCGGAAGAAGATACGGGCAAAGCTCTTAGCTATTATACACGATATCCCCACCGCTTTAATCGCCAGCGGGGCATGTTCCCGTGATGAGCCACAGCCAAAGTTAGTGGTTGCCATAATTATATCCCCCGGCTGCACCCTAGCCACAAACTCCCGGTCTATATCCTCCATGCAGTGCTTTGCCAGCTCCGCCGGGTCAGACACATTCAGATACCGAGCCGGTATAATAACATCGGTATTAACATCAGCCCCGTATTTATGAACCTTGCCTTTGAGCATCAAGTGAAAACCTCCTCATTTAAGGTCTTTTAGGGATGTGGTCTTTACTTTCTAGACTTCTATATACTCAGTAAACGCTGCAGGTTCAGGGACAGGCAGCCCATCCTCTTTAAGTCCTTCAATGTGGAAATTGATAGCCTCTCTGATGTTCTTCTCTGCCTCGTCACGAGTAGCTCCAGTGGCGATACACCCCGGTATGTCTGGAGAATAGGCAGAATAATTATCACCAGCCTTCTCAAAAATAACCAGATATTTATACATAATGCTACTCCTTGAGTTTTGCCTGCTTCAAAATACTATTTAGTGTCCCAGGTGCTACATCATGATTTGGATTACCGGCGATTGTAACCCGACCTGCCTTCGTAGGGTGCTTGTATTGTCGGTGACTACCACGAGTGGCAACCATATACCAGCCGTCATCCTCAATCATCCTGATTATATCACGAACCTTCATATGGTTTGGTATTCCGCATTGCTTTTGGGATTCTTTATCTACCTCACCCCCTGTATCCCCCTCTCCTTGATAGGAATATCTTCCTTGCATGAGGGGGAGGTATAGGTTTAAAAGGGGCTTCGCCCCTCTTAAACGCCCCGTTAACCTAATCTCCTTCCAAAACGCCCCGTTAGTTTAATCTCCTCCCAAGAAGAGGGGGAAATGGTTATATAAGAGAGGCTTCGCCTCTCAAACTCTCCTTTAAAAAGAGGAGGGGGAATATTTTATAAGGGGGGCTTCGCCCCTCTAAAACTCCCTTAGTTAATAACCTCCTCTACTTAAAGGTTCACAGATTTGGGCAAAGGACAAATCACCTTTTCTTTTTTAACTTTTCAACATCTTTTTCACTTAGGTATAGTTCTATATAACCGCAGTCCAAACAAAGTTGTGCTTCAATTCTATGAGACGAAATTCCCCGTTTATAACCATACCCTATATCAAAGCCTTTCAGTCAACCTCTATCGAGATTTTCACTGCCACATTTTGGACATTTATTGTTTGACATTCTGTCTTCCTCCTTAGAATTTCTCAGCCCATAACCTCCTCTGGGTTGGTAATTCTGCCCATTATAGCGCTAGCAGCAGCCACGGCTGGATTAGCTAGATATACTTCCGATTTAGGGCTGCCCATCCTGCCAACAAAATTGCGGTTGGTGGTTGATATACAGCGCTCACCATCAGCCAGAACCCCCATATGACCACCGAGACAGGGACCACAGGTCGGGGTGCTGACTGCGGCGCCGGCTGTGATAAATATTTCTATCAGCCCTTCTCTCAAGGCATCAAGGTATACCTGCTGTGAGCCGGGGATAATAATGCACCGCACTCTCGGGTGCACCCTTCTCCCCTTCAGTATCTGGGCAGCTATCCGTAAGTCTTCAAGGCGGCCGTTGGTGCAACTGCCAATTACGGCTTGACTGATTTCTATGTCCCCTACCTGGCTTATCGATTTAGTGTTAGCCGGTGAGTGGGGTAAGGCAACCTGAGGCTCAATAGCCGAGACATCATACTCAAAGACCTGTGAGTATTCAGCATCAAAATCAGGTTCATAGACCATGTAAGGGCGTTTGGCTCGTGACTTTATGTAAAGTTGTGTCTTATTATCCACCCTGAAAATACCGACTTTAGCCCCAGCCTCAATCGCCATATTAGCCATGGTAAATCGTCCATCTATGGATAGGGCATCTATTGCCTCACCGGTAAACTCCATTGCCGAATACAGGGCACCATCAACCCCAATGTCGCCGATAGTAAATAAAATTAAGTCCTTGCCCCCCACCCATTCCCCCAGACTCCCGTGGTAAATCAGCTTAATTGTTGGCGGCACTTTCATCCAGATGTCGCCGGTTGCCATTGCGGCAGCAATATCAGTTGACCCCATCCCGGTAGCCAAGGCACCCAGAGCGCCGTAGGTGCAGGTGTGGGAATCAGCCCCGATAACTATATCCCCGGGTAGCACCAGCCCCTGCTCTGGTAAAAGCACATGCTCAATGCCCATCTGCCCTACTTCAAAGTATATTACCCCCTGCTCATAACAAAACTCCCGCATCAGCTTTGCCTGCTCTGCCGAAGCAATGTCCTTATTAGGCACAAAGTGGTCAGGCACCATCACCACCTTTTTGGGGTCGAAGACCCTATCTACCCCAATTCGCTGAAACTCTCTGATGGCAATGGGGGCAGTAATATCATTGGCTAGAATCAGGTCTACCCTGACATTTATGA
>CAZQRE010000077.1:0-5218 GCA_964595695.1 uncultured Dehalococcoidales bacterium | reverse complement strand
CCGACGACACACATCCCCATTACGGCTCCGCCACGAAAGGAGACTCTTAAGCCTTGATTCAGGCTCTTTTGGGCGGCAGCGGCTGTTCTGCCGTTAGCCCTGATAGCCATATTCATCCCGATATAGCCGGCTAGCCCAGAGCAGATAGCACCAAAAACAAAGGACAGGGCTACCCACCAACCAAGGTTAGGCACTACGCCTAGAATGATGCCAACTACCACCACGAATATAGCTAATATGCGGTACTCCCTGCCCAGGAAAGCTAAAGCACCTTCCTTGATAGCGGCTGATATTTCTCTTATCTTCTCCGAGCCTTGCTCTTGCCTCAACACATAGGAAGCCATAAAGCCAGCAACACCTAGCCCCAGGACACTAGCTATTACTGCGATTACTATCGGATTCACTATTTAGTTTCCTTTCTATCTATCACTCTCAAATTTCCCCAACCTATTCTCCAGCTCTTTTTGCCTCATAACCAATGTCAGGTCGCTGCGTGTCCTCTCTAGGACGCCACGAACCATATCGGTGGTGCGGCGGAGCCCACCAGTTATGGCATCGGGAAAGTCCATAGTAACTAAAGCACTGTAAATATCATCCATGGCTGATAATAGTTCCTCACCTCGCGATAGGTCGCCCCGTCTCATACTATCCAAGAGGTAACGCCTTAACTCGCCAACAGCTTCACCGAGTCCGTTCAAGTAGGCGGCAGCGTCAATGCCCAGTTCACCAGGGCCAGGAAGCCGGTTCCCTATTACCAGGGCGAGGGTGATACTTCCTTCAGCAAACTCCTTCTGTGCATCTCTAATAAAGCCGGTGTTACTAAGCTCACTATACGCAGTAACAGCTTGCTCAGCCTGGTCAAGGAGGTTATGGGCTGATTGGAGCAATTGTTTAGCCTGGTCAAACTCCTGACGGTGCACGGCGCGGATAGCCTGGCTACAGTGGCGAATTACTTCACGACATAGCGGTAACGCCTTTTCTCTAGCCATATCTTTGGCTGAGAAGCTCAGCCGAATCTGGTCAGCAATTGAATCTAAATTATCGGTTAATCTACTCACTATTGTGCTTCAATTCTAGTTACTATTTGTCGAGCTGCTTCTTCTGGAGCCTTGGCTTGGACTACAGCACTAATCACTGCTACCGAGTCAGCGCCAGCAACCATAACCTCAGCGGCATTGTCCTTGGTGATGCCGCCAATAGCAACCAGGGGTAAGGTTACCGTCTGCCTGATTTGGCGTAGTATTTCTAATCCAATTACCTTTGCCGTTTCCTTGGATGTGGTTGGGTATATTGAGCCGACGGCAATATAGTCAGCCCCCTCAGATTCGGCAGCAATAGCCTGGTCTAAAGTGTTCACTGAGCCGCCCAGGATTTTATCTATTGGCAGCAGTTTGCGGGCTACTGGCAGAGGTAGGTCATTCTGTCCCAGGTGCAGCCCATCAGCATCAGCAGCCAGGGCTAAATCAAGGTAGTCATTCACTATAAAAAGCACATTATGCTCACTACATAGATTCTTTAGCTGTTGAGCTATAAATAGCAACTCCTTTTTACTTCGAAGTTTATCCCGCAGCTGAATTGCCTTAGCCCCACCCCGGATTACCTGATTGGCAACCTCAATATGACTACGTCCCTCTAGGGCTTGTGTATCTATAACAACATAGAGCCCGGGTATACGCGTTACTTTATCCTGACGCAGTAGCTTGGACAGCAAATTTTGCTCTATGGTGTAGAGATTGAACCGAGCCTGCTTGAACTTTTCTGAGTCTAATTTAAGAGTAGTACCTGGAATCTTAGCCAGCTCCTCCAAGATTCTCAGTGATTCCTGAACCCTTCTGGCGTTAGCCACTACCGTTATCGGTAGCTCCCTCTGTTTCTCATCCCCGGGTGCTTCAATGGTAATACCAACATCGCTCTCTGAGTCTCGAGCGTTAAGGAGCTGCTGGTGGAATGACCAGTCACCCCTTAGTATCTCATGTCGCATTGTTTTTAGTTGCTGAGTTAAAGTGGCATCGTTAAGCAGTAAGCGAGCTAAGTCTTCAAGGAGGCGAAGCCCCTCACCAATGCGGTTCAGGTTAGCATCAATAATACGTAGTGTTTGTCTTGATATTGCTTCCGATAAAGCCATACTTATACTTCCTAGTGGCTAATTCTAGCACAGCCAGATTGGGAGGTAAAGGGAATTAGCTGGGATGTTTATTAAGGGCATTAAAAGGGGCTTAAAAGCGGTAGTCAGTAGCCAGAAGCCAGTAGTCAGTAGGGGCTACTGAATTCTGACTCCTGAATTCTGAATTCTAAAGCGAGTGTGAGGGGTTGGTAAACAATCTCCCAGCCCTCAGGCTTCGCTTACTGCATTTTCAATAAGTTCAATCCGTGACGGCTCCGCTTTTTGGTTTAGCTCTACTGCCACCACATCAATGCGCCATAATTGAGGCAAATCACTATGAGTCTGCCGGTATCGGGATGCAGTCGCCCTTAACCTTTCCTTTTTAGTTGGTGTGATTGACTCTTCAGGGCTACCGAATTCCAGACTCCTTTTAGTCCGCACCTCAACAAAAACCAGGTAATCTTTATGCTTGGCTACGATATCAATTTCACCCTCAGGGCAGCGGTAGTTAGTTTCCTTGATATGATAGCCTCGCTTTTTAAGGAAATCCTTAGCTATCTTTTCACCCAGGATGCCGGTATCTCTGCGTTTCATTTCTCTTGCCAAATTTGTAACCTCACCCCCTTAATCCCCCTCTCCTTGATAGGAATATTTTCCTTGCATCAGGGGGTCAGGGGGATAGGTTACTAAATGACTTTGAATTATATCCCTGACCGGTCTAAAGGACTGGCGGTGGATAGGGGATGGTCCCAGTCGGCGTAGGCAGGCGAGGTGCTCCTTGGTGCCATAGCCCTTGTGTTGGGCTAATCCATAGCCGGGATAAATTTTATCAAGCTCTATAATCAAGTGGTCTCGAGCCACCTTAGCCATGATGGAGGCACAGGCAATAGACAGGCATAGGCTATCCCCATTAGTTATCCCTTTTTGGGGTAGTGGCACCTCGGGAAGAAGCATATAGTCTATGAGCAGGGACTCAGGTGGTGGTGAAAGCTGGTCTACAGCTTGCTTCATAGCTAAGCGTGTTGCCTTGATTATGCCCTGAGCATCTATTACCTCACTAGGAGTGGTGCCGATGCCTATTGAGATAGCTGTTTCATAGATGTGGTGAAATAAAAATTCGCGCCTGGTTGGGCTCAACTGCTTGCTATCTTTCACCTGGGCAAGCCAGGGGGTATCTATAGGATAAGGCAAGATGACGGCAGCAGCTACTACCGGACCAGCCAGGGCACCACGACCGACTTCATCAATGCCAGCGATATGATGGTAACCCTGCGCCTCAAGTATTTTCTCTTCGGCAAAAGATGGTATCTCCGACATATTTTTAACTTAATCTCCTTAATGTGAAAGCAGTTGGCTCACCTTTTGCCAGACAATCTGGGTTATCTTCTCCTTAGACTGGCTGGCATCTATTACCAGCCATCGCTCCGGCTCACTGGCTGCCAGTTTGAGGTAACCCCCCCTTACCCTTTGGTGAAAGGCAATATCCTCACCCTCAAAGCGGTCTTGCCTTTCGGCTCTTTTGCGACCAAGCCCTTCCTCTGCCGATATATCCAGCAGAACTGTTAGGTTGGGCTTTAATCCTCCAGTGGCAGCATAATTAACAGCCTTGACAGTTTCCAAATCTAGTCCTCGCCCATAGCTTTGATAGGCAGTAGTCGAGTCAGCATAGCGGTCACAGATAACGACTTTCCCACTTTCCAGGGCGGGTTTGATTACTTCGTTTATTAGTTCAGCGCGGGAAGCATTAAACAGCAGTAGCTCGGTCAGCGGTGATATATCTGTATCCTGAGCCCATTTTAGCCAGCGACCTATATTCTTACCAAGTGAGGTCACTCCGGGTTCATGAGTTAGAACTACTGGAATAGCTAACTTTGATAGCTTTCTATATAGCGCCCTGGCTTGAACACTCTTACCACACCCCTCCCCTCCCTCAAAGGTAATGAACAGAGACATAATTCTTAATAACCCCTCACCCTTTATCCCTTTACCCCTTATAAATCCTAACTCTCCTATCAGGCTCCTTGCCTGTACTTTGTGAGGAGAGGTCATTTCGCTCGGCTATCAGGTGCTGCAGACGCCGGATGTAGGCACTCTGGGGACTGAGTTCTACCGCTTCCTGGCCACTCTCCACCTTGATAACCGCTCCTTCCGCCTCACCGAGGGCGAGCTTAAGGGAGTTTACCTTGTCTGTGGGATAGATAGCATTTAGCATCTGCCTGATTTGAGGTGGTGTGTTACTTTTGAGGACATAGATGGGAATATTAGCGGCTTCGGCGTCCCTGACCTTTTGCGGCTTTCGCCGATAGTAGTTTTTAGAGGTTATAAACAGGTTGGCATCATTTAAGCTGCTGACTATATCTAGACTCAATTGCATCTCTCTTGCCGTTTGCTCCAGTCGTCCCCGATTTATACCGAAGAGGTAAATCCGGGGTAGATTGTTTTCCTTACCTGCTGGCTTAGCCTTGGTAATTTTCTTGAGGGTAGTGACTGGCACTTCCTTTTCTATCCTGACCTCTCCCGTCCCATCCAGCCAGCGAGTCTCGGTAGCTACAGGTTGACCTCGCAGGATGGCATCAACTGCCTCGCCGACATCAGGACGAACAGCTACCTTGTCCCAGTCCTGAATTTCAACAACAATATTAAAGGTAGGCGACGATATCCGCTCCAGTATAGACTTCTGCGTGCCCCTTCGCTTTGCCTCTTCATCGCCCAGGGTCACCGACTGAATACCGCCAATAAGGTCAGATAGGGTAGGGTTCATCATCAGGTTTTCCAGGGTGTTACCGTGGGCGGTGCCGACGAGTTGAACCCCACGCTCAGCAATAGTTCGAGCCGCCTGAGCTTCAAGCTCGGTGCCAATTTCATCGATAACAATTACCTCAGGCATGTGGTTTTCCACGGCTTCAATCATTACTGCGTGTTGCCTGGCCGGGGTGGTTACCTGCATCCGCCGGGCATGCCCAATGGCAGGGTGGGGAATATCACCATCACCGGCAATTTCATTTGAGGTATCTACAATGATAACCCGTTTATTGAGGTCGTCAGCTAGCACTCGGGCGACCTCGCGCAACATGGTTGTTTTGCCTACCCCGGGGCGACCTAGCAGTAGGACAC